>CAKZLS010000566.1 GCA_937127205.1 uncultured Rhodospirillales bacterium | reverse complement strand
CTTGCTCGGAGACGGGCGCCGGCAAGTGGTGAACTTTCTCGTGCCAGGCGATCTGATCGGGCCATTCACGCCAACGGCGAAGCAATTTGTCGCTACCCTGACGGGTGCGTCCGTGTGCCGGGTGCCGCGCCGGGACATCGCCAACTCCAATCGCGAGTGTCCGGCTTTTTCCGCGGCCGTGGAAGCACTCATCGCGGCGGAATACGATTTGCTGGCCGAAAGAACGGTGAGTCTGGGAAGACGCAACGCCAAGGAGCGGATGTCGCATTTCTTGCTCGAGCTGTTGGAGCGTCTCCGGCGAGTCGGCCTTGTTGCCGACAATTCGTTCGAGCTGCCGCTCACGCAGGAAATGATGGGAGACGCCCTTGGTCTGAGCATTGTTCACGTCAATCGTACGTTGAAGGCGCTGCGTAGTGAAGGGCTCGCAACGGTCGGATATGGACGCGCGACAATCCATGATCCGGAGGCTATGTCGTTGGTGGCCGACACCGAGGACGTTTCCCAAATTCCTCATGAGCAAGTGGCTGCAAGCGCTGCACTGCACTGATCACAACCCTCGCTTGCTTAATATGCGGGCGTGACCTCGGTTGAAGCCACAAGGTCCGCGGTACGCCCAGAGTATTGATGACGCGACGATGGATTATTCGAACAGGTGGCGACGGGAGGCATTGGTGAGAAGGGTGAGAGAGGAAAATGCCGATGGAGAAAAACGTTGACGTCGCGATAGTCGGAGCCGGTTCTGCTGGACTTCACGCGACAACCGAAGTGCGTCGGGTCACCGATAACTTCGTCGTTATCGATGGCGGCACGCTGGGTACGACGTGCGCGCGTGTAGGATGTATGCCCTCCAAGGTACTGCTTCAGATTGCCGACGATTTTCATCGCCGCCATTCGTTCGACGCCGAGGGCATTGTGGGTGGCGCGGAGTTGACACTGGACGCAGAGCACGCCATGGATCACGTCAGGTCGCTGAGAGATAGGTTCGTTTCAAGCGTCATGGACAATTCCATCGATGCTCTCGGCGACAAGCTGATCCGCGAATTCGCCGAATTTTGTGAACCCGATCTGCTCATCGCGGGCGATCACCGCATCCGCGCCGAAAAGGTGATCATCGCCACGGGCTCCACACCAACCATTCCCAAACCTTGGCGACGGTTCTCCGATCGGATCGAGACCACGGACAGCATCTTCGAACTGACAACGTTGCCGGCCCGGATTGCGGTTCTGGGTTTGGGTGCGATTGGCTTGGAGTTGGGACAAGCACTGAGCCGAATGGGCGTTGATGTCGCCGGTTTCGATGCGCTGGATCGTATCGGCGGGATTGAGGATCCGGAAGTCAACCGGTTAGCGATCGACTTGCTTGGCCGCGAAATGCCCTTGCACCTCGGAGCGATGGCTGAAATCGAAGAAGAAGGCAAAGATCTTCTTGTCACGGCAGACGGCACATCGACAATTGTTGACAAGTTGCTGGTTTGTGTCGGCAGAACGCCCAATCTTGCTGGCCTGAATTTGCGCCGTGCCGGTGTCGCCTTGGATGACGACGGGGTCCCGCACTTCGATCCAGAAACCCGGCAGATCGCCGATCTCCCGATTTTCATTGCCGGTGACGCCGATGATGAAAGGGCACTGTTGCACGAAGCGAGCCACGAGGGGCGGGCGGCTGGCTACAATGCGGTCCATGAGCCGGTTGAGCGTTTTCGGCGCCAAGCGCCGCTCACCATCGCGTTCACCGACCCCAACATCTGCGCGGTGGGAGAAACCTGGGAACAGGTCAAAAACCGCGATGTGATCACGGGTGAAGCCCGCTTTGATACCGGCCGCGCTATTGTAATGCTGAAAGACGAGGGATTGATCAGGGTTTACGCGGACGGGTCTGACGGCAAACTGTTGGGCGCGGCCCTCGTTGCGCCTCGAGGCGAACATCTCGCCCATCTACTGGCATGGAGCATTCATAAGGAAATGACGGTGTTCGATGTTTTGGAGATGCCCTTCTATCACCCGGTCATCGAGGAAACCCTCCAGGCAGCCTTGAACGACATGGCCGACGCTCTCACGGAAAAACGGCGAAAGCCGTTTAGCCTGGCACTCGCCTAGCAGGTACGCGGCGCGAGAATCATCGTTATTTTTTACGGATCGGCTTTCGGCCTACCCTTGTTTTGACCCGGCCCGTCATTTCGAACCTCGTAGGCCGCAATCGCTCCTTCCAACTCTGCAAACTCAGAGCTGGTGTCGGCCGACACGCCGTTATCGCGTAATTCACTCAGCCGATCCAAAGCCTGCCGATACGCCTCGGGTGTACTAATTTCCAATCTTTTTCCTCCGCACGTGAAACCAATATCGACCTTAGCGGCGAAACCCAACCAGGAAAATATGGGTTGGGAACACATTAACTTTTGTGAGGATCCTTAATTCGGCTACTCCGCTCGGCGTCTTGTAGTGCCTGTGAGACTGGTCTTCATACGATCCTGAAAAAAAGGGCCGGTCAGGCATCAAACCCAACCGGCTCCTCATTCATTGAAAGTATTACTCAGTGACCGTGCGCGCTCACAACGATAGTGAGCTACTTCGTTTTACCACTGCCTTCGCCACCGACGTTACCCGGCAACGTTTTTTCGTCTGGCTTGGCTTGGCCAGCACTTGGCGCATACCCGCTCTCGGACGCAGTTCCCACCGGCTCCGCCTGACCTTCGCCGCCGACATTACCGGGGAGCCGCTCTTCCTTCGTCAATTGATCGTTCCCTGTTTCACTGTGGTCGCGCTTGTCGATCAAATTTTTGTCGCGCGCGAAATTGCCAGCCGCGCCTTCGCCTCCGGTATTGCCGGGAAGCTGCCCCACACCCGGCGACTCCGGCTTGGCTTGGTCCGCCATGGCGCTTGTCGAAAATGCCGCGAGGCCAAGGGCGAGAGCGATTGCTGTTGCGGATCGTAAACGCATTAAAGCATTCCTTTCTATTCACCTATTCGGGCGACGGAACACGATTTCCGCGCCGAGATTTGCGACTGCTGGCACCGTCGGCAACGCCGCTGGTGCACAGTCAATGTTAATTCTTCTGTAAGGAGTGTGCTAGCCATCGAGGCGCCGCACATTAACATAGGACATACGTAAGATAGAGGGTAGGTCGTTTCAAGACCGTGTCAGTTAAGCCGCCGAGGTCATGGCGACCGATTCTTGTCCAAAAGCCTAAGTCGCACCCTAAGCGTTTCAAACCACGTCCTCTCGGCG
>CAKZLS010000565.1 GCA_937127205.1 uncultured Rhodospirillales bacterium | reverse complement strand
GCCGACCCTCGCCGGCATGCGCCGCCGCGGCATCCCCGCGGAAGCCCTTCGCACCTTCGCGCACCGTATCGGTGTGGCCAAAAGCTACAGCGTTCACGAGGTGGCGCTGTTCGATCACTGCGTGCGCGAGGTGTTGAACCGGACGGCGCCGCGCCGGATGGCGGTGCTGCGGCCGCTGAAGGTGGTGATCGATAACTATCCCGAGGGCGAAAGCGAGGAATTGCACGCGGTCAACAATCCGGAGGACCCGGAAGCCGGAACCCGGCCGGTCCCGTTCTCGAGGGAACTGTACATCGAGCGCGACGACTTCATGGAAGATCCGCCGCGGAAGTTCTTCCGGCTGGCCCCCGGCCGGGAGGTGCGGTTGCGCTACGCCTATTTCGTCACCTGCACCGACGTGATCAAGAACGATGCCGGAGAGGTTGTGGAACTGCGCTGTACCTACGATCCGGCCAGCCGTGGCGGTGATTCCCCCGACGGCCGCAAGGTCAAGGCCACTCTGCACTGGGTTTCGGCGGCACACGCAATTCCGGCGGAGTTGCGCATATACGATCACCTGTTCTCGCGGCCCGATCCAGGTGCCGAGGGGGACGTTCTCGACGATATCAACCCGCGGTCGCTGGAAGTATTGGAGGGGGGCCGGCTTGAACCGGCGTTGGCGGATAGCGCGGCCGGCGAAACAGTGCAGTTCGAGCGCCAGGGATACTTCTGTCCCGATATCGAGTCGACACCAAATCGGTTGGTCTTCAACCGCACCATCGGCCTCCGTGACACCTGGGCAAAAGTGCAGGCGAAGGGCACAACCAAAAAATAAATCACCAACAAAACCCATGAGCGAGGCGCTCCAATGAAAGTCGTTGCCGCCCCCAACGCGCTCAAAGGATGTCTTACGGCGAGCGAGGCGGCCGATGCCATCGCCGCTGGCGTGCTCCAGGCGCGGCCGGACGCTGAGGTGATCCGCGTACCGGTGGCCGACGGTGGTGACGGACTGGTGGACGTTGCAATTGAGGGCCTCGCCGGCGAAGCCCGGGTGGTCTCGGTGACCGGTCCGAGGGGCGAGCCGTTGCACGCGAGGTACTGTCATGTTCCGGCGATGGATTTCGCCGCCGTGGAAATGGCGCTTGCGAGCGGGCTGGCGTTGCTGCCCGAAAGCGGCCGTGATCCTACCCTTACCACCACAATGGGAACCGGCGAGCTGATCGCCGCCGCGCTCGACCTGGGCGTGTCTCGGATCGGCGTCGGGATCGGGGGCAGTGCCACCAATGATGGCGGTATCGGCATGGCGGCGGCACTCGGCGCGCGTTTTCTTGATGACCGGGATACGCCCGTGGAGCCGGTAGGCGGTGAATTGGGGCGCATCCGCCGGATCGACCTGTCGAAGCTCGATCCGCGCGTCAAGGAGGTCCGGTTCGAGGCGGTTTGCGACGTGGATAATCCGCTCTGCGGCCCCAACGGTGCCGCTCACGTGTATGGCCCGCAGAAAGGCGCTTCTCCGCAACAAGTGGAGGCTCTCGACGCCGGACTTGCCAACTTGGCCGATGTGATCGAGAGAGATCTGGGGCTGGCTGTTCGCGATCTACCCGGTTCGGGCGCGGCCGGGGGGCTCGGCGCGGGACTGCGGGCGTTCGCGGGCGCCGAATTGCGCCGCGGTGTCGACCTGGTGTTGGAATTGGTCGATCTCGACGGCAAGATCGCCGGTGCCGACCTCGTGCTGACCGGCGAAGGGCAGATCGACTACCAGACGGCCTACGGTAAGGCGCCGGCGGGGGTCGGTGCCGCCGCCAAGGCGCGCGGCATTCCCTGCATCGCCATTGCTGGAAGCGTGGGCGCGGGGTTGGACGATCTCCACGCGCAAGGCATCGATGCGGTGTTCAGCCTTTGCCACGGGCCGGTAACCCTTGAGGAAGCGATGACCCATGCGACTGAGTATTTGGCGCGCGCCGCTGAGCAGGCGGTACGGGCTTTTCTGGCGGGAAGGACGACGGTGGACTAATCAATCCTTTCCTCCTATGTCATAGGCGAAGAGAATGTCCCAGGGGCCCAAACCTCCGCCAGAGGCATGAACAAACACCATAACTTGGACATTCTGCGCCGGGGTGAAACCTGTTGGCGCATCGAGAGAGCGGAACGCGCGGCCGTGCTCGTGGATGGCGCCACTTATTTCGCCGCGCTGCGATCGTCCCTGCTCAAGGCTGCCCGATCGATCTATATCGCCGGGTGGGATATCGACACCCGCGTGCGCGTAGTCGGAGAAAGCGGCGCAAGCGAAGACGGCGCGCCGGAACACCTCAAGGAGCTTCTCACATATCTCGTGAAACGCCGCCCTGATCTGAAGATCAATGTGCTGCTGTGGGACTTCTCGATGCTGTACTCTCTTGATCGGGAGGCGATGCCCAACCTGAAACTGGGTTGGATGACGCCGCCGCAGATCGAGGTTTGCCTCGACGATGTCCTGCCGATGGGTTCGTGTCATCATCAGAAGATCGTGGTCGTTGACGACACGGTCGCTTTTTGCGGTGGTCTGGACTTGGCCGTTGGCCGGTGGGATACTTCGGAGCACCGTCCTCGCCATCCGGACCGCGTCGATCCAAGCGGCGACTTGTGTCCGCCATTCCACGACATGCAGATGGTGGTGGATGGAGCGTCCGCGGGCGCGCTTGCCGAACTCGTTCGGGAACGATGGCTGGAGGCTTCGTGCCGGTCCGCCGAGCCGTTGGAGCCAACGGGCGATCCGTGGCCGGACGGTGTCGCTCCCGACTTCACCGACGTGAGGATCGGCGTCGCCCGGACATTACCGGCCATGTCACACAGGCCGGAAGTGTGCGAAATCAGGAATCTCTGCCGAGCCGCGGTCGCCACGGCCGAACGCTTCATCTACATCGAAAACCAGTACTTGACCTCCGCGACGTTTGCCGACGCGCTGGTTCGGAGGATGAAGGAGAATACGCGGCTCGAGGTGATGGTCGTCGGTCCCAAGGAACCGACCAGTTGGTTGGAGGCACGGGCCATGGGAGCCGGACGCGCTGTGTTCGCCCGACACCTCGAACGGGAGGGTGTGGCCGACCGTTTCCGCTTGCTTTATCCGGTTGTGATAGATGACAAAAATGAAACGTCGGTGATGGTGCATGCCAAGCTGATCACCGTCGACGATCATTTCTTGATGATCGGCTCGGCAAATCTCAACAACCGGTCCATGGGCATGGACACCGAATGCAATCTCGCCATCGAGGCATCGAGTCCACCGGAGGCGGAAGCGATCGCGGCGCTCCGCGACCGGTTGCTCGCCGAACATCTGGACGCTGCGCCGGAAGCCGTGAAGGCCAGTTTTGCGGAGAACGCGTCGGCGTTCGACGCGTTCGATCAACTGTTAGAGGGCGGCCGTCGCCTGGCGGTCATCGATGATCATGGCCCATGGGATGACGAGCTGGCGCATACCTTGAGGGAGGTGGCGGATTCCGAACGCCCCATCGACCATGAAGATCTTGTCGGCGGCATGTTCGAGGCCAAGCCCGAGCCTAGCGGCGGGCGGCGGGCGGCGATGATCAAGTTCGGGATGGTCCCCGCGATATTGATCGCGCTTGCGCTCGTTTGGCGGTATTCGCCGCTTTCGCAATGGCTCGATCCGGCGCAGCTGGAAATCCTGGTGAGCGAATTCGCGGGACACTCATGGGCGCCTTTCGCTGCCCTGGGAGCGTTCGTGGCGGGCGGTTTGGTGATGTTTCCAGTGACGGTGCTGATCGCGGTGACCGCCATGACCTTCGGTCCCTTCACCGGTTTCGCCTACGCCGCCGTCGGCTCGATCCTGAGCGCCGCGCTGAGCTATCAATTGGGCGCGGTCGCGGGCCGGAGGGGCCTGCGTCAGTTGATCGGTCAACGGCTCAACAAGGTCAGTCGGGTCCTGGGTCGCCAGGGGATCCTCTCGGTGGCCGCCCTGCGCCTGGTCCCGATCGCGCCATTTACCATCGTCAATCTCATCGCCGGAGCCTCTCACATCCGCTTTCGCGACTACCTTGTCGGCACGCTTGTGGGAATGGCTCCGGGGATTGCGGTGATGACGGTGCTGGGCGACCGGCTCAGGGAGATTTTGCAGAACCCGAGCGCCGCCAATATCGCTCTGCTTGTTTTTGTCATCGTCGCTTGGATCGTTCTCTCATTCGCCCTGCAGATGGTGGTGCCCCGCCGCCGGAAATGACATGACGGGAAACCCTCAGCCATGCCCACTGCGCGTCGTAACTTGGAACGTGCACGCCTGTGTCGGCGGTGATGGCGTATTCGATCCCGACCGCGTTGCGTCCATCGTCAATGGACTGTCCCCCGATATCGTCGCGCTGCAGGAAGTGGATTCACGCCGTCGCGGGGCACGGCGGTTGGACGTTTTCGCGTTCCTTCGCGATCGCATCGGCGGCCACGCGGCAGAAGCGAAGACGATCACAACGCCCGACGGGGATTATGGGCACATGATTTTTTCCCGCTGGCCGCTCCGCCGGGTTCGCGTCCACGACGTCTCCGTCGCTGCTCGCGAGCCGCGCGCCATTATCGATATGGAGGCGCTGTTTCCGTTTGGACCGGTACGGGTCATCGGCGCCCACTTCGGGCTCCGGCGAAGTGAACGAAGATCGCAGACCCGGGCGCTGAGCGTCTTGATGGAAACCGACCCCGAAGGCGCGGCGATCATCGCTGGCGACTTCAATGAATTGAGACGCCTTAGCGCGACTCACATTGCTCTTTCGCCGGGCTTTAAAACCGCTTCGATCGCCGCTACTTATCCGTCTCGGTATCCAATTTTCGCGTTGGACCGTATCTGGTGCAGAGCACCCTTGAGTGTTCGCCAAAGCTGGGTTGAACGGGCTGCTCGAGCCGGCTCGGACCATCTTCCTTTAATCGCTGATTTGGACTGGATTAGGCCGCGAAATTATGATTTTTGACATGCGTGATTGATGCCTAGCGATAGGCTGCGATCCCTCGGATGGCCGGCGCGTGCGCCGGAAAAGGAGAACCGTTACCGGTCGCCGTGAAAGGAGAATTTGGCGAATGGACGTAATGAACACCGATGATTTGCCGGACTGGGTTACATTTCGCCAAGCGCTCGATTTTTCGGAGCTTGTGCCGCCGGAGTATGAGCACTTCCGTCCCGTCGTCGTCGACGGACTGAACCATTTCCTGGAAAGTCTGCCGCCGGAGCGGGCGGCTGACATCCTCGTAGAACAAGCTTTACTCGCGGAAGACGCCAGCGTGGGCGAACGGCTGGTGGCCATCGCCCGCCGCTGTCCGGCGCTGCATAAACTTGGCCAGGTGATGGCGCGCGACCGACGATTGCCCGAGCACTTTCGCCGACTGCTTCAGCAACTGGAAACGATGAAGCCGGCCGGCGACGTGAAATGGGTCCATGGTGAACTGGAGCGGGAACTGGGAAAGCTGTCCAGCCTTGGTGTGAGCCTGGAAGGGGAGCCGATTGCAGAGGCCAGCGTCGCCGTAGTCGTACCATTCCTCTGGCGAGACAGCGGAGACGGCAAGACCCGACGCGGTGTGTTCAAGCTATTAAAGCCGGGGATCGAGCAGAGATTGCATGAGGAACTGGAAATCGTGCGGGGCATTGGCGCTTTGCTCGACGAGCGCTGCAGGCACTATGCGATTCCGGAGATCGATTACGAGAGCACATTCGCCCAGGTGCGCGACCTCCTGTATCACGAAGTTCACCTGGACCGGGAACAGTACCACTTGAGAATGGCTCGCGAGGCCTACGCCAGGGAGCCGTCGGTGATCGTGCCCGAGATCTATCCGTTTTGCACGCCCCGGGTGACCGCGATGCAGCGAATCGATGGCCACAAGGTGACCGAAGTGGAGGCCATGTCTGCCGAGGACCGACGGCGGCTGGCCGATCTGATTACCGGCGCGCTGATCGCCCGGCCCATCTGGTCGCCGGGACCGGAGACATTTTTCCACGCCGATCCGCATGCTGGAAACCTGATGGTGACGGATGATCGCCGGCTGGCCATTCTCGATTGGAGCCTGGCGGATTATCTGAGCAAATCGGATCAGGTCCAGTTGTCTCAAATTCTGATCGGCGCGGCCACTTTGGATGAGCACCGGATTGTCGAAGCCGTCAAAGGGCTGGCCGAGGGCGGCATCGACGAGCAGTCTCTTCGACGTGTGGTCAACGATAAGTTGACGGTGATCCGCGGCGGACGCTTGCCGGGCGTTGGTTGGCTCACGGACTTGATGGATGCCGCCCTGATCGAGGCCCGGGGGCATTTCGGCCCCAATCTCGCGGTCTTCCGTAAAGTCCTGCAAACGTTGAAGGGCGTGATTGCCGACGTCTCGGAGGAGAGCCGGGCAGACGCCGTGCTGGCGGCATCGCTGGTGTCGCTGCTGAGTATGGAAATGCCAAGCCGCTCCATCGCGCCACCGCTCTCGCGGGCGTTCACCTCTCATCTATCGACCGCCGATCTTGTGCACCTCTTGATGTCGTCACCGCTGATTGCATCGCGATATTGGTTCGGCTTGCGGGAAAAATTGTACCGCGAGGATCTGCATGGAGCGGACCCTTAAGCTTGATAAG
>CAKZLS010000564.1 GCA_937127205.1 uncultured Rhodospirillales bacterium | reverse complement strand
CAGCTGGCCGCCGACGGTGACGTCGAGATCAGCGCGGCCAACAACGACATGCTGCCCGAAGAGCTCGAGCCCTACTCGAAGAAGATCCCGGGTCTCGAGGAGGGCGGGTTCGACATCATCGCCGGACGTTCCGGCGCGGGCCGCCTGACCAATGTGCCTCCCGGCCGGCTCCAGGCCGTAGCCGACGACCTGACCCAGGTGGCGCGGGAGTACGACAAAGTGTTCCTCGACCTCGGCGCCGGCGTCGACCGGACCGTGCGCCAACTGACCCGCAGCGTCAGCACCTGCCTGGTGGTCACCACCGACGAGCCGACGGCGCTGACCGATGCTTATGCGTTCATCAAACTCACCCATATGGAGCGCCTCGTGGACGACATCCAAATCGTCATCAACATGGCCAACACCACCCGCGAAGGCGAACGCACCTACAACACCCTGCTCAAGGCCTGCGAGGGGTTCTTGAAGATCTCGCCGCCGCTGCTGGGCATTGTCCGCCGCGACGCCAAGGTCCGCGAAGCGATCCGCAACCAAACCTCTATCCTGACGCGCTTCCCCAACGCCGATGCGACCACGGATGTGGAAGCCATCGCCACCAAACTCATCGCGCTGGCCTCGGACCCACAAGCTCAGTGATCGGACGGCGGAAAGCGGAACCGACCCCTATGTTAAACAAATTTATGAATTTATGATTCTATTCATCTGTTATTTATACATCTATCAGGCTGGTGATTTTATGGTACAGCGAAACGCGGGGCGGCGATGAGCGCCATCCCTGCGCCACCGCCGCAGCCGACTTCCATGGCTCCGACAGCGGCGGCGCCGAGAGCACAGGTGATCGCGGATGCTCTTTCGGGCGCCGCGCGCCTGCCGTTGGGCTCGGATATCAGGGGTCATGTGGTTGCCGGCGCCCCCAAGGGTATGGTGCACATCCAAACCGAGGCCGGGATGCTGGTGGGGAAAAGTACCGTCCCCCTGTCCGCCGGCACGGACGTGGCTCTGCAGTTACAAGCCACGACACCCCGTTTGCAGCTGCTGATCACCGCGATGACCGGACAATCGCCGCACGCTCACGCGCCACCACCGGCGGCGCGCGCGGCGCTAGGGGATGCCGTGACCGTTTCCCTTCGTTCGCCCGACAATCCGGCGCCGGCCCCATCGGCCGCCTCGCGACCTCTACCGATCCTGGCTCCGGGCGTGAACACCAACGCCACCGTTGTACAGCCCGCACCCAGCCATTCGGCCGCCTTACCCGCCGGATCGCAAGTGCCGGTTCGGGTGGTCGCGGTTCCGTCCCCGGCCGCCAGTTCCGGCTCTCCGGTGTCGGCCCCCGGACAGACCCTCGGCGGCACCGTCATGCCATCGGCACCGGGCGCGCCGACCATGCTGGCAACGCCTTTCGGCACGATCCGTCTAGATGCCATCTCGGCTCTGGCGCGCGGCAATGCCGTGACCCTGGAAATCACCGGGCCGCCGACGCCTCCCTCATCGCCGTTCCCGGCTGCGGGAACGGCGGCAATTCCACCGTTGAGTCCAACCTCGGCCCGATGGCCGGCGCTGGAGATGGCAATCGCGACCCTAAAGGGCATCGATCCCGCCGCGGCCCGGCACGTGACCGAGGCCGCCGCGCCCCGGGCAAACGCTGGTTTGACGAGCCAAGCGTTGTTTTTCCTGCGTGCGCTCGGACGCGGAAATCTGAGCGAATGGCTTGGCAAAGGTCCCACCGAAGCGCTTGGAAACGCCAACCCGGCCCTTCTCTCCCGACTGAGCGACGAGTTCCGGAAGATGGCATCGACGGCCGGCGAGACCGAGGCCGATGACTGGCGGGTCGTGCATCTTCCGCTGGCCTCCGGAGCCGAGATAGAGCCGGTCCGGCTGCTCATGCGCCGACGCGGGGGACAGCAGGAGACGGAAAAAACCGATCCAGGCACCCGCTTCGTGGTGGACGTGAGCTTAAGCAAACTTGGCCGGCTCCAGTTCGACGGATTGGTGCGCGACGACGGCAAGCGGCTCGACTTGATCGTCCGCAGCGACCCGCCGCTGCCCCCGACCTTGCACGGCGACATCCGCGCCTTGTTCACCCGGTCCAGCGAGATCGCGGGCCTGCAGGGTGATGTGGGCTTTCAAGCCGCTCCCCCGGAATTCATTGACGTCAAGGCCGACCCTCCGGCCACAACTCACAACCAAATGATTGTCTGAACAGCCATGAAATCGCTGATTAAACCGCCCGCAGCCTCCCTTTCGGATCCACTCACCACCGAGGTCTCCGGAACAACGACGGATCCCACTGCCAGACAGAACACAAGCCCATTGGATCGGCGCGACCTGTTGCGCACCATGCCCAATCCGGATCCCATATCCGACTATGTCGTTCGTTTTGAAATTGAATCGACCCCGTCATTTGCCCTAGGCCCACTCAAGTTTGTTGCCCGGTACGTGCCCGACAAAGTGCTGCTCGACCCGTCGTGCCTGAATGAATACCTGCTCGCCTTGACTCAACCGGAATGGCCAGCTCTGGAAGCCTTGGCATTGGCCATGCGCGACGACTTCGGAAACGAATTGATCCCGCGCTGGATCGAAATCGTGGTGTCTCCCCTGGATGCCAGCATCGATAATTTACGTCACAGCGTTTTGGTAAAAGACCGCCAGCCGCAATGGGACAACCCGAGGCTGCTCGCTCGGCTCAGAGATAGCTAGGGCTTCGTGCTGATCGGGCAGAGTCGCCTCGACCGGACATTACTTTACCGTTCCGGGGCGCGTTGCCGGAAACCTTGTAGCGCAATTTCGTCGAGAGCGATGGTCTCGCGCCGTTCGACTTCCGCAGCAGCCAGACGCTCGCGGTTTTCCTGAGCGATTTCGACAGTCTTGAGATCGCGATAGGCCTGGGACAGCGCACTCTTGGCAGCAGAAACCGCTTCCTCGGCCTTGGCGATGGTTTGGGCGAGCGCTGCACGGTGATCGAGAACCCTGCGCGCGTATCCGGCATAGGCCATACCCGCCTCATCGGGCGCGGATCTGGCGATTTCCTGTTCCGACGTCACTTCCTGATCAAGCGCGCGCGCCCGGGCTTTAAGATCGTCCAGATCGCGGAGCAAAGCCCCCACAACCCGCTGTTTCTCATCCACCTGCCAGTCGCGCACCCGAATGAGCGTCTTGAGGTCGGCCGTCACCGCAGCGTCTCAATCATGCCGCTTCCTGTTCTGGCTTACTTTCGACGGTTTCGGCGTTCTGGCCGGTCATACCGAGGATTTCGGCAAGCTGGTCGTACGTTTCCGTGAGGTTCGTCCGGTCGTTCCCAAGTTGGCTCAAATAGGCCTCGAGGGCCGGATAATAGTGAATGGCTTCGTCCACCCCCGGGTCGCTGCCCGGTTGATAGGCACCGAGACGGATCAGTTCGGCCATGTCCTCATAGGTTGAAAGCAAACGGCGTGCGCGCCCGACAATCTCATTCTCGCGATCGGTGTTGCACGCAGGCATGGAGCGCGAGACGCTGCGCAGAATATTGATGGCCGGAAACCGTCCGCGTTCGGCGATCGCCCGGTCAAGCACCACATGACCGTCCAAAATGCCGCGAACCGCGTCGGAGATGGGCTCGTTGTGATCGTCGCCTTCCACCAATACGGTGAACAGTCCGGTGATGCTGCCCTGCCCGTCCAGGCCGGGGCCGGCCCGTTCCAACAACCGGGGCAGTTCGGCAAATACGGAGGGCGTATACCCCTTGGATGCCGGCGGTTCACCAACCGCTAGGCCGATTTCCCGCTGAGCCATGGCGAACCGGGTGACGCTGTCCATCATGCACAACACATTGCCGCCGCCATCGCGAAAGTATTCGGCCACCGCCATCATGGTGTAGGCGGCCTGGCGGCGCACCGGCGGCGGCTCGTCCGAGGTGGCGACGATCACCACACTGCGGCGTATGCCGTCTTCACCCAAGCTGTCTTCAATGAACTCGCGCGCCTCGCG
>CAKZLS010000563.1 GCA_937127205.1 uncultured Rhodospirillales bacterium | reverse complement strand
GCCTGCGCGATAAACTATTTGACCAACAATGTGAAATGACGTCTCGTATTTGGCAAGGGACTGGCCAGTGGCGTAAGCGCGTGCGTCGGCCGCGATGCCGCAACCATCGACACGGTCGAACAAGAAGCGAAAGAGTTTCCGTGTGGGAGGGGATGCCGAATGACGCAAAGGCTGTGGGCCGGGTTGGCGATGGTGCTCGCCATGCTGATGATGTCCGGGCCAGTAGCGAGCGCGGCCAACCCGGAAGTGCGCTTTTTTCGCATCGGAACGGGCGCCACCGGCGGCAGCTATTTCCCGGTAGGTGGTCTTATCGCCAACGCCATCAGCAATCCACCCGGCTCTCTCGATTGTGCCCGAGGGGGAAGTTGCGGCGTGCCCGGACTGATCGCCACCGCCGTCGCCACCCAAGGGTCGGTGGAAAACGTCACAGCGGTCGCCGACGGCGTTTTAGATATGGCGATGACGCAATCGAACGTGGCGCATGATGCGTACGCCGGCGAAGGCCCGTTTGCGGACAAGGAACCGCGGTCCAACTTGCGGGCTGTCGCCAATCTTTTTCCCGAGGCGGTCCATCTGGTTGTCCGTGACGACTCCGGCATCATGAATGTCGCCGATCTCAAGGGAAAGCGGGTATCCCTGGGCGAGCCCGGCTCCGGAACCCGGGTGGTCGCCGATATCATCCTTGCTGCGTACGGTCTCGATGAAAGCGACATCAAACTCTTTTCCGAACAGGTGGGCACAGCCGGCGACATGCTGGTCGCCGACGAATTGGACGCCTACTTTATGGTCAGCGGCTACCCCATGAATGCCGTCGCACAGACCGCCGAGAGCATCCCGGTCCGGCTGGTACACATACTCGGTCCCGAGGCCGACGCAATCCGAAAAACCTATCCCTTTATCGGCTCCGATGTCATGCCGGAGGGAACCTACTCCGGCGTCACCGATACCGTAACCCTCAAGGTGGGCGCTGTTCTGGTGGCTCCCGCGACCGCCAGCGACGACCTGATTTACGGGATTACCCAAGCGCTCTGGCATCAAAACAACCGCAAGCTCCTGGATACCGGTCACCCCCTGGGCAAACGGATCGAACTTCACAAAGCGCTGGACGGAATCGCCATCCCGCTGCATCCCGGCGCCGAGCGTTTCTATCGGGAAGTGGGGCTGACGCCGGGCGGCGATTAGCGCCTTCACTCGGGGCGCCACACCTTTCGCTGTTCGGGTTCGACGGCTTCCAGCGGCACCGGTGCTCCAATGGCATTGCCCTGGGCGTAATCCACCCCTAGATCCGAAAGCCGCTCGATGATGGCGGGGCTGTGGGCGTATTCGGCCACGGTCCTCATCCCCATGACCCGGCCGATGCCATTAATGGCAGCCACCATCGCATGATCGATGGAATTCTCGATCATGTCGCTGACAAACCGCCCGTCGATCTTCAGATAGTCCACTGGCAGAGTTTTCAGATAACCGAAAGAAGAAAGCCCGCTGCCAAAATCGTCGAGCGCCAGGAAACCGCCCTTCCGCCGGATTTCAGCGAAAAACTCCTGCGCATTGTCGATGCTGTGCACGGCGGCGGTCTCTGTGATCTCAAAGCACACCCGCTCGGGAGGAACGGCATACTGGCGAAACTGCTCGTGAATGAATTTCAGAAAGGACTCGTCGTTGAGGGACTGGCCGGAGACATTGACGGATATACCCGTCCCGGGAAAACGACCGAACATCTTGTCGAACTCGCGGAACGCCGTCTTGATCACCCAGCGATCGATCCCGCCCACCAAGCCGTAGCGCTCGGCCGCGGGGATGAACGCGCCCGGCAGCACCAGTTTTCCATCTTCATCGAGCATACGCACGAGGAT
Organism: uncultured Rhodospirillales bacterium; assembly: GCA_937127205.1. Taxonomy (GTDB): domain Bacteria; phylum Pseudomonadota; class Alphaproteobacteria; order Rhodospirillales; family Defluviicoccaceae; genus CAKZLS01. The sequence continues at coordinate 2,107 of CAKZLS010000563.1, read as the reverse complement.
CTCATGGTGACCCGGCGCCTGACTGCCGCTTGGCAGCGGCATGATGGGCTGGCAGTAAAGACAGAGGCGATCTTGTTCGACAGCGCTGCGCAGTGCAGCCGCCCGCAGAATCTCGGAGTGATGCCGGGCCGACTCGGTTCCGGTCGGATGGTATGCTCGCACCCGATTGCGGCCCCGCTCCTTCGCCGCATAACAGGCCACATCGGCTTGCGACATGGCCTGGGTTGCGTTTTCCGTCTCCGACGTTATCGCGACCAAGCCGATGCTGGCGCCAATCTGGAAGGTATGTCCACTCCAACAGAACCGGATATCTTGCAAATCGCCGATCAACTTCTCACAGATCTTGCGCGCCCGTTCCAGCCAGCAGTCATCCAGTAACAGCGCGAACTCGTCCCCGCCGAGCCGGGCAAGGGTATCGCGCCCTTTAAACATGGACTTCAACAGCCCTCTGATTTGCTTCAACAATTCGTCGCCGGCCGCGTGACCAGCGGTGTCGTTTACCAATTTGAATTGATCGAGATCGATGAAGGCGAGGACGTGATGGCAGTGGTGTTCCCGCGCGCTGGCGACAGCCTTGTCAAGGCGCCGCTCAAACTCACGGCGGTTGACGAGGTCGGTCAGGGCGTCGTGGGTTGCGTCGTACGCCATCTGTCGTTCAAGCTGCTTTTGCTGGGTTATGTCGTGCTGAATCCCGACAAAGTGGGTGATCACGTCGTCCGGGCCCTTCACCGGCGCGATGGCAATCAGATTCCAATAGATGCTGCCCGCCTTGGTCCGATTGGGCAGTTCACCGTGCCACGTTTCGCCGCCACTGATGGTTTCCCAAAGATCAGCGTAAATCTTCTCGTCGGCCAATCCGGATTTCACGATCCGCGGCGTTTGTCCGATGGCTTCCGAGAGGCTGTAGCCCGACGCGGACGAGAATGATGGATTGACGTATTCGATAACTCCATTCGCATCGGTGATGATAATCGTGCTGGGGCTATGCTCGACCACATTGGTGAGCTTTCTCAGTTCCGAGCCGATGCGGATCGTCTCCGTGATGTCCGAGACTACGGATTGAAAAGCAACGACGGACCCGTCATCGTCGAACAGGGCATGCGTGTTCCAAAGGTGCCATTGCCCGCCCTCACGACCGCGTTGCTCGTGCCACTCGATGCAATGTTCAAGGCGAGCCGACGGTTGCTCCGGTGACAAAGATGCGAGATGCGCCTGGAGCGATGCGGCGTCCTCATCGCTCAAGAACTCCACCAATCGTCGGCCGATCAGTTCTTCGGGCGAGCGGTGAAGCAGCGCCGCGAAGGCAGCGTTGACGAATATCAATTCCGTGTCGGGCCGAAAGCGACAAATGGGATTGGGCTGACGCTCCACCAGCTGTCGGAACATTTCCTCTTCCGAGTGATGCCCCCGGCCGCCATCGCCGCCGATGGTGGTGCTGGTTTCGGCGCCGAGATGCAAACCGAGCCAATGATGCAGCTGCCCGTCATCGTCAACCAGCGGCAACACGTACCACTGATGAACCGTTCCCAGTCGTGGTCGGCGCTCGCGGCCATTATCCGGGGCCGGATCGTCGGAAAGGCCAGTGTGCAGATGGCACTCAAAATCGCCTAGAAGGTGGAATGTCTCCGGGCCGCTGCTCTCCAGATCGCCCAGCATGCCGAGAGTTTTGCCCACAGCGTCGACCGCCAGGCAGCCGGTCATTCGCGTGAAGGCTTCGTTGACGAACGACACACGGAGATTCCGGGGCTCACAGCCGTCTTCGCCGCGATCCGCCGCAATCGCCACGACCGCACCGGTCATGAACTCGAGGCTCGGTTTGAGCGCGCGCAGCAGGGCGTGCTCGCCGATGGTTGGCGGTCTTACTTCACTCATTCGTGCATGATCCCGGGATTGATTGGCCTCGGTGGGTGCGAATTATTATTTATCTTAACCCCCATACGGGGAATGTGACGTCGTTTCACCCCAAGCGCAACCCCCAATGGCGCGGCGGATCAACCTCGCCATATCCGTGATGGACAGAATGCCTGTGACCAACCGGGTGACTGCGGGTTACTTGACGGTTGATCTCTGCGAAGCGGCAATTGTTGCAGAGAAACAGCAACTTATC
>CAKZLS010000562.1 GCA_937127205.1 uncultured Rhodospirillales bacterium | reverse complement strand
CGCCAGCCAAGGTCCGAACAGGGCAATAAAGACGATGAACAGAAATAGCGAGAAGGCAAATACAGTCACCGGGTTCTCGCCCATTACGTAGCGGAAATGCCGAAAAAAATTGATCATCAGGGTCCGCTCCTCACGCGTCGAGCCCGACCCGGGGATCGACCAGAGTGAGGATCACGTCGATGGCGAGATTGACCACCACGAACAGCAGCGCCATGGACAGCACGAACCCCTGCACCGCCGCGTAATCCGAAGCCACCAGCGCTTCGATGGCGAAAGAACCGATGCCCGGCCAGGAGAACACCTTCTCCACCAGAACGTTGGCGCCAAGCAGGAACGAGAAAACCATGCCGAGCGTGGTCAGAACCGGGAGCGCGGCATTGCGGAGCGCGTAGGTAACGAGCACGGTGGAGCGCGCGAGACCATTGGCCCGGGCGGTGCGCACATACTCACTGGCCAGCGCGTTGAGCATGGCCGCGCGGGTCATTCGCGCGATCGGCGCCAGCGCAAACAGGCCGAGAGTGACGGCGGGAAGGATCAGTTGCTTGAAACTGGCCCAGGCCGTCTCCGGCTCCCCGGCAATCAGGCTGTCGATCATATAAAAACCGGTCACGCGCTCCGGTGGCAGGGAAAACACGTCCAACCGGCCAAGCGGCGACGGCGCCCACCCGAGCAGGTAGTAGAACACGTAGATCAAAAACAGCCCGGTGAAGAAGGTGGGTAGCGACACTCCGGCCGTCACCAGCACCCTGCAGAGGTGGTCGATCCAACTCCCCGGCCGGGTCGCCGCCAAGATGCCGAGCGGGACGGCGCACAACACGGCCAGCCCGAGCCCGGCGAAGGTCAGCTCCAAAGACGCCGGCAACCGAGTGAGTAACTCCTCGATTACCGGGCGCCCGGTACTGAGCGACAGTCCCAGATTGCCGTTGAACAGGTTGCCGACGTAGATGAAGAATTGCTCTACCCAGGTGCGGTCCAGTCCGAGGGATTCGCGGACCTGCGCGATGGACTCCTGGTCCGCCATGGCGCCCGCGAAATAGACGGCGGGATCCCCGGGCAGGGCCCGGGTCAGCACGAAGGAGATGACGATGATGCCGAACACGGACGGCACCGATTGCGCCAGCCGCCGTCCGACCTGAATGAGCTTTGAGGGCATGATCGCCCGCGCCCCGTCCTACGTCTTTTCAGAGGTCTTGGTGATTTCCCGGCAATCGAGCTGCCGGTGGAACCACGACGCGTATCCGTCGATGTTCCGCTGCATGGCCGCATCGAGATACGGCTGATAGAGCGGAATGCGTGGCACCTCGGCGAAGGCGATCTCGATCATCCGCTTGACGTTTTCATCGTATTTCGGATTGTCCGTCTCCATGTGCAGGGTCTCGTCCACCAGGATTTCGATCTCGTCGTTCTTGTAGTTCGAAGAGTTGAATAGGTGGCCGTGCTTGTAGGCCCAGAAGAAATAGTAGTCGGGGTAATTCAGCCAGCCGCCGAAGTTCTCGAGATGCATGGGCAGACGCTTCTCAACCAACGCGGCGGTGCGCCAGTTGGCGCCCGGGATCTTGTCCAACGTCGCCTTGATGCCGATCTTGCCGAGGGACTCCTGGATCAAGAGCGCGGTCGGCTCCTGCCAGTCGGCGAGACCGAGGTTGAACGAGAGCGTGGTTTCGAACCCGTCCGCCAGACCGGCCTCGGCGAGCAGCGCCTTGGCCTTGTCCAGGTCGGTGACGTAGGGGAACGGCTGTGGCCAGGCGATCGTCGACGGTTTGGTTTCGGTGGCGCCGAACATGGGCTCGGCGCGGCCGTAGGCGGCGGCCGAGACGATATCCTTGTACGGCAGGGCGTAGGCGATGGCCTGGCGCACCCGGATATCATCGAACGGCTTCTGCTCCACATTGAGCCCGAGCACATGCAAACAGTTGTCGATGGGCGCGCCTGACACCTTCACCTCGCCTGCGTCCTTTAATTCCTTGGCGTCCTTGGCCGGCACGTCCATGTAGAGATCGGCGTCCGCCCGCTCGATCAGCGCCCGGCGGGTAGCGGCGGACGGCACCTCGCGGACGATCACCCGCTTTACCCCCGGCTTCGGACCCAGCGCCCAATCGTCGTTGCGCTCGTAGACGAACTGCTGGCCCGGGTCCCACCGCGAGATGGTATAGGCGCCGGAGCCGGCCGGGGTCTTATGCAGATACTCGGTGGCCCAGGGGTCGGCCTCGGTGGCATTGGCCTTGGCCACTTTGGAATTGATGATGAACGGTACCGGCACGGCCAGGTTGGGCAGGGTTAGCTTCGACGGTTCCGGCAGGTCGATACGGAAGGTCATGTTATCCACCGCGACGAACTGCTCCGGCTTGGTCATGGATCCGGCTTTCATCTGCACGGCGGGAAAACCTCCCAGGCTGACGGCGCGGCTGAAGGACCACTGGACGTCCTCGGCGGTGACAGGCGTGCCGTCCCAGAACTTGGCCTTGGGATTGATCTTGAACGTCAGGGACTTGCCGTCTTCAGAGACTGTCCAGGACTCCGCCACCTCCGGTTCGATCTTGGTCGAGTCGTAGGTCAGCGAGCCGTCGGGAAGGGCCTTCACGCCAAACCGTACCCGCCGGTCGTAGAGGTTCACCGTCACCTGATAGCTGGGCCTGTTGGTGCCTTTGCGGTGGAGGTCGAGGCTGTTGATGCCATGCCCGACCACCACCAAAAGCGTGTCCTCGCGCCCGGCCGCCTCGGCGGGCAGATACCGGAGAAAGGGCAAAACCGATGCGCCGGCGGCGATGCCCGCGGTTTTGAGAAAGTCGCGTCTATGCATGGCCGAGTTCCTTCGTTGGTTCCTGTGGTTTGTCCTGATAAGTTGAGAGAGTGTCGAGATAGGCGCGCCAACCGCCACACGCGGTGATGTCCTCGGCGCCGAGAATGCCCATGGGCTCACAGATGAAGCCTTTCACCTCTGTGCCTGATTCCAGCGTTAAGGTGCCGATGCCGAGCGGCCAAGGAATGCCGCGCATGAAATCGCCGAAACGCGACGCCGGCAGCGCCCACACTTCGAGCGCAATGGCCGAGCCGGTGGCGTCGCGAACGAGACCCGGGCGGAACGGCGGACCGCCGGGCAGGCTGTACAACCGATATTGGGACGCGGTTTTTGTCGCATACAAGAACCGGCCACCCCGTTCCGTGAGTTCGCGGTTGAGCGGCAGCCCCGACATGTGCGCACCCACCGCCGCCACGGCGATCTCGTCCGGCCCCGGTTTGGGTTTTGTTGGAACCGAATCAGGCAGCGCCCACCCTGTTGCGCCCAGCGCGCCGCCGCATCTCCGCTGCAGCGCGCCGGCGAGGCCGGCGATCTGCCCGTCGCGCCCGGCGCGCGCCAGCAGGGTTACGCTTCCCGGCCGGTCGTCGGCGCGCGGCGCCGTGGGGACCGCAATACCGCACATGTCCATCAGATTGACGAAGTTGGTGTAGGTCCCCAATCGGGAATTGGGCCCCATGGGATCGGCGTCTACATCGGCCACCGAATAGAACGTCGGAACCGACGGAACGCATACCAGATCGACGCCGTCCACCCGTGTATTCGCTAGGCGCTTCAATTCCTGTAGCCGGTAAAAACCGCGGAACGCGTCGGTAGCCGAATACCGCATGGCCTGCTCGATGATCTGGCGCGTCACCGGGTAGAAGGCGTCCGGTTGCTCGCCGAGAAGGTTCTCGACAACGGTATGACGCTCGGCCACCCACGCACCCTGGTACAGCATGTCCGCGACCTCGAAGAAGGGGCGGAAGTCCATGTCCACGATGCACCCGCCGAGCGCGGCGATGTCGCCGAGAACTGCGTCGAACGCGTCCGCCTGCACATTGTCGCCGAAGAACTCCCGGGTCGCCCCATCGGGTACGCCCACGCGGAACGCAGGCGGCAGAGCGCCGAAGGCAGGCGCCGGAATGGGCCGCGCGTAAGGATCGTCCGCATCAAACTCCGCGCCGATGCGGAAGACATCATGAGCGTCCTCCACGGTCAGCGCGAATATCGAAACCGTGTCGAGCGTCCGGCACGCCGGAACGACCCCTGTGTTGGAGAGCGCCCCTAAGGTGGGTTTCAGCCCAACAATGCCATTGAGCGCGGCCGGCACCCGGCCCGAACCGGCCGTATCGGTGCCAAGCGCGAAGCCCACCAGACCGCGCGCCACCGCCACCGCCGATCCGCAACTGGATCCGCCCGGGACGATGGCCGGATCCAGCGCATTCCTGGGCACAGGATAGGGTGTGCGCGTGCCGACAAGCCCGGTGGCGAACTGATCGAGGTTGGTCTTCCCGATGAGGATCGCGCCAGCCCGGCGCAGCAGGTCACCCGGCAGCCTGTGCGGGTCGAGCCCACCGGTTGCTCGGCGGCACGCATCGCGGCGCCGCTCGGCGTCGTCACCTCGATCTGCGGCAGGCCGCGGGGTGCGGGCGGGATGTTTTCGAGGTT
>CAKZLS010000561.1 GCA_937127205.1 uncultured Rhodospirillales bacterium | reverse complement strand
GGAGGTTGGCGGCCTTAGCGGCCTCGGCCTCCGGCTTTTCCGCATTGGAAGCGGTGGGGGCTGGATCCTCGGCCGGGGGATCTGTCACGGTAGCCGGTGGCGCTTTCGGCTTCGCTGGCAGAGCCGGCGCCGGCGCCGGCTCTGGCTGCTGCTCGCCGGCAGTTAGGTTTGATTGTTCGTCGTCGCTTTTCGGGATTGGTTTGTCGGCGTTTTTATTGCTCGGCTGTTCTGTGGTCTGTGCTCCTGCTTCTGGCATTGGCGTTGGCGTTGGCGTTGGTGTTGGCGTCGGGCTGGCGGATACTGCCCCGACCGTTTTTGCGTCGGCGGGAACCGGGATCCTGGCCGCCGCCGCGTCCGATCCAACCACATCGACCACAACTTTCTTTCCAACCCGGAAATGCCGGGCTTTGGAGGTCTCGGGCACGCTCAGCGTGACCGTTGTCGTCCCGCCCGTCGTGGCGCTCGCCCCCCTTTTTATATACTTTAGAGGCCTGCGCTGAAGACGACCCAATTTCACCTGGGCAGGGTGATCGAACGTGATCGACGTCGATGTGCCGGATCGGCTGACCTCGTAGGCGACGCTGGTGGGCCAATCGAATACAACCCGGGTGAATCCCGGGTGCTCGCCGGTGCGGACCCTAACCACTACGGGTTCAACCGCTGTGGGTTCCGGTGCGGTCGACGGAGTTGGGTTTTTGGATGTGTTCGCTTCCGGCTTCGCTGCTGTCTCGAGGTCGATTTCGGCCTCGCCTTTAGACGTCTTGGACAGGTCAACGATCACCGCATTGTCCATGGGATAGCTGCGTGCGGTGACGCCGTCCCGAAGCGGGATGACGACCGAATGTCCGTCGGCTGCCGCCCCTACGACGCCCAAGTAGGTGCCAAGGGCCTGATGGGCCAAGTCGTAGTCGGCATGGATGGGGCGTTGGAATTGCAGGATCAGGCGGTCTTCGTTGCCGGCCGTCACGTAGTTGACCGGAGAAGGCCAAAAGAACATCAGCCGTCCGAATGTGTCGTGATCAGCGGTCCGGATTTGCACCGGCTCGGACCACGTCGGGGCGGCCGATGTTGACAGAACCGCGAGCGCGGCGGCGCCGGCGACGGCCCAACGTGCCCGAAAAGCGAAGCCGTTACGAGGTCGACGCGCCATTATGGGCTCCCCGCGGTAGCGAACACGACAACATCGACCCGTCGGGCCATCGCATGACGCTGGGCCTCGTTCATCGCAGGAAGCTCTTTGTAGCGGCTGTCGGCGAAGCCATACGCGGCGATTTCCCTATCGTAACCGGATCGCCGCAGGGTATTGGCGACCGCGGCGGCCCGGGCCAGCGACAGTTCCCAGTTGGAGGCGAACTGCGTGCCGTTGAAGGGGTTGGGATCGGTGTGGCCGTTCACGCCGATTTGGTTTCCCAGCGAACGCAGAATACCACCCAGGCTGAACACCGCATCCCGCGCCCTTTCGGACAGCACCGCGCGGCCGGGTTGAAACAACAAATCGCCCGGTAGGGTGACAATCAGTCGATCGGCTTGTCGCATCACTTGACCCTTCGACAACAGCGCATCGCTCTTTAAGGATTGTTGCAGCAAGGTTGCAAGGTAATCCAGGTCAATAACGCGGTTTTGCGACACTTTCCCAATGTTAAACGCAGATGGGTACGGCGCGACGGCTTCGGCGTGTCGAGGATTGAGCGCTTCCGTGAGTGAATCAACCGTCGATTGCCAACGATCGAATTTCACGCTGTACATGGAAAATAGCAATACGAAAAAAGCCAGCAACAGCGAAATCAGGTCGCTGAGCGTGATCATCCAGGTCCGGCGGGTGACGGCCGGCGGATGGACGGGACCGGAGGCCGGGCCAATATTCATGAGCCTTCACCTGCACCTGCATTTGCATCTGCACCTGCGCCGACAACGGCATCGGTTCGCCCGGCGGGATCCGAATATCGGGGTCGGGCGTGGAAGGTGAGGGTGATATCTTGCGCGTCACCGGGGCTAAGGGCCACGGATATGGCATTGTGCGGCGCGCCCAGGGCGATCATCCGGCGAGCGAACGCGCCCGCGCGATTAACCTCGAGCGTTGCGCCGATGGGTAAGCTTTTGCCAATCGCGTAGGGACTGCCGATCTCGAACTCCACTTCGTAATAGAGACCGGGCGGACGGTTGCTCAATTCCGCGACGATCCGGTCGAGCAGAGATTCCTGAAACGCGCGCAAATTGATGGTTCCAGGCTCGAACATGCTGTCGGCGGGGAGCGCGATCTGCATCGTTTCGCCCGGTTTAACCACAGTGACCTTGGCCAACCGCAGCCGTTCCGATACCAGATTGGCGATCCGCTTTTGGAACATGTGACCGGCCATATCCTGACCCTCCACGTCCGGGAGGTTGGCCACCAACGCGGCGGAACCGGAATCAGGGGCGAATGTGGAGGCGACGCTGTCCATCACCTTCGCGGACTTTATTTCCTCGCGCGCGGAGATGCTCACCAGCACGATGAAGAACACGAGCACCAGCAGATACAGGCTAAGGAAGGGCGCGGCGGCGGCAACGCGATCGTTCTCGGCGTGTCGCTTCCGCCCGGCTACCGGAAGATCCGCCGCCAAGCGCCGGGAACCGAGGCCGCCGGAACCCGTGAGCGGCGTGTCCTTCACGGGTAACACATCCGGGGCGGGCGTTTGATGCTCACGCGCTGCTGGATGCTCTTCCGACAACGTTTGCTCACTGCTTCATCTGCCGCTGTTGGGCAAGCTCCACTGTCACTTCTTTGGCCTTGCCTGGATTCATCTGAGCCATGACCGGAGCGAGTTTACGTTCCTTCATGCGTTCCGCGACCAGCAACAGGGTCTGCATGTCGAGTTCCTGGAAGATGCGGGCGGCATCCTTGGGTTTCATGTTCTCGTAAATCTTCACCAGAGAGCGGACTTGTGCGTCTTGCTGTTCGTCGTAGACCTTGATCAAGTTATCAAGAGATGCCTGCATCCCTTTCAATTCTAATATTTTCTGGTCGATGCGCGTCTCCGCGGCCTTGAGCAGGGCATCGCGTTGAGCGATTTCCCGTTCCCAGGTGTCGAGGGTGTCGCGACGTTCGGCCAATTGATCGAGCAATTGGATGTGGGTCGGGCTGGTCATCTGTTGCAGGTCCGGTCCCGACGCGTGAGCAAGGTCGGGCGCATTCGGCTCGGGAATTGGCAGTGTCTCCGCTTCCGGGTCGTTCCCGGGCTCTGGCGCAGCGTCCTCTTGTTCCGCCGTAGTTTGCGCTTGAGCCTCTGTAATTGAAATCGACGTATCGAAAATGTTGCCCAGTCCGTCCCAAATGTCTCCCAGTTTGACCGTCAGCATCAGCGAGGCCGCGAACAGGGTGATTGGCAAGAGCCGGAACCGCGAAAGAAGGGGCTGCATGAAGAGTCCTCTGAGCTAGCTTGCGGTTCGCAGGGCTTGCAGCAGATCCCGTTCCGCCTGGGAGCGCGGCGGCGCCTGTTCCGCGTCTTCAGCGATCCGCATCTTCGAAACCGGGGTGGGGGCCGGAGATCGAGATGGGGATGGAGAGGCCGAAGATCGCGGGGCGGCGGGTCTTTCTCCATGAGAACGGGCAGACCGGATTTGGTTTTCTAAGTGGTCCGCTGCACTGCCAGCGCGCTCGACCAGAAAAGCGAGGTCCTCGTGGAGGCTTTGTGCCTTTTCGATGCCATCGCGCAGCAAGTCGGCGTCTACCGTCATATTGCGGCTGGCTTCCGTGGCGCGTGCGGTAGCGCTCTCAAATTCGGCGGTCAATTTCTCCAGGTCCGCGCGATCGCGGCGGAGCTTTCCGAGCCGATGGTTGAGCACTCCGGCGATTGCGATGGTGAGGATCAGCAAGCCGGCTATAAAGAGATCAAGGGCAAGCGCGAAAGTCATGATTTGGTTCCTGGACGGTCTCTCTTGATTCGATTGTCGATCTGGACGGCGATGTTTCGGCCTTGCCGCCCCATGGTCGCCGAAAACATCGGGGCGCCTTCGCATCTGAGCTCGATCGAGCAGTCCGGGGTGACCCCGAACATCAACCGCTTGCCCACCTCGAGTTCGAAAATGTCCTTGAGCCGAACCGTCCGTTCGTCGAGAACGGCGGACAGCTCGATTTCGGTTTGCCAAAGCTCATCGGCCAAATGATCCTCCCAAATAGAGTCGCGTCCGAACTTCTCGCCCATGAACATCTGCAACAGCAGTTCCCGAACGGGCTCGAGAGTGGCATAGGGCAGAACGAGATCGACACATCCGCCGCGATCGTCCATATCGACGCGCAGTCGGGCAACGATCGCCGCGTTGGCCGGCCGCGAAATGGCGGCAAATCGGGTGTTGGTCTCCAGCCGATCGAACCGAAAGGTCACGGCGCTGAGCGGTTCGAACGCCACGCTCATGTCACCGATCATCACATGCACCATCCGTTCGACGAGACTGCGTTCGATGGACGTGAAAGGGCGGCCTTCGATGCGCATGAGAGCATTTCCCCGGCGGCCCCCGAGCAGAACGTCAACGACGGAGTAGATCAACTGGGAGTCAACGGACATCAGGGCGTAGTTATCCCACTCCTCCGCCTTGATGACACTCAGCATGGCGGGCTGAGGCAGGCTCGACAGATATTCTCCGAAGCGCGCGGACTCGACGCTCTCGAGTGAGACCTCGACGTTATCCGATGTAAAGTTGCGCAAGCTGGTGGAAAGCAGTCGAACCAGCCGGTCAAAGACGACCTCAAGCATCGGCAGGCGTTCGTACGGCACCAGCGAACTATTGATGACCGCTTCGATACCGGCGTTGTCGCCACCCATGGCGTCATTTTCATCGAAACCGAACAGGCTATCGATCTCCGCTTGGTTCAGTCCTTTCGGGGACTCAGACGGAGAGCCTTCATCATCGTGCTCATTATCGTGCTCACTGGCGTCGGCAAAGCTCAGGGCGTCGTCGCCGTCAGGATCGATCTGATCAGTGTCACGGTTGCCGGGGTCGGACATCGTCCCTCGTTTCCCTCGTTCTTCGGATGGAGAGCGTTATTGGGTGATCATTTCCACGAACAGCACATCGGTAACTTGAGCGGGGCTTGCCGAAGCGCTGACGCGTTTCAGAAGCTCCTCGCGCAAGCGAAAGGTTCCCGCCGAGCCGTTGATGTCTTCCAAGCGTAATTCCCGAAGATAAACCTGGAAGTGGTCCATGATGCGGGGCATCACCCGCTCGATCTGCGGAACATCTTCCATGGTGTTCAGTTCTAGGTTGACCCGGACTTTAAGAAACCTGGACTTGCGCTCGCCGGTGTTGAGGCTGACGACAATGTCCGGCAGTTCGTAAAACACGGGGTCGGGGCGGGTGGCTTCGGCGGTTTCGCTGCCGGCCGCGCCGTTGCCGGTTGCCGATCCCAGCACACCGTCAAGCATGCCGGTAAAGAATAACCCGCCAAGACTGCCGGCCACCAGAAGAATGCCGCTGCCGGCGAGCATGAGCAGCTTCTTCTTGCCGCCCTTCGCCGCCGCCGGTGGCTTCTGTCCGGGTTTGTCGTCCTTGTCGTCTTTTGCAGCCATCTGGAATCCTCGGCATCACCGCTCGTTCGGGCGTGAAAATGAGTGACCTACAGATCCAAGACTATAGGGACGGTTGGTTAAGAAGGAGTTGAAACGCCACGATAAAGGTCCGCCGTGCCGCTGGTTCGCTCGGCCGCCCCGCCAACCCTATCCCCGGCCAGTCGGCGATCCGGCAAGATCTGCCGGGCAAAGCCGGCTGCTAGGGTCACGCGCTGCCGGTCGTGGCTGCAAGCGAGATCGTATAATGCTTTGATTTATATTGAATAATATTTCTGGCACGGTTTCTGCAAACCATGCTGTCGTAACGCACCGAAGACAACGGATGATACGCAAGAACCATGGAAAACACCGCACTCATCGGCGTCTCTCATCAAGCGGCTCTGCGTCGCCAGATGGAAACCATTGCCAACAACATCGCCAACATGAACACCACCGGGTTCAAGTCGGAACGGGTCATGTTTGTGGATCACCTCATCCGCAACCCGGGCGACGATCAACTCCAGGATCCAAAGCTTTCTTTCGTTCGCGATGTGGCCACGGTTCGCGATCTTTCCTCGGGTGCCTTGAAGCACACCGGCAATCCCTTCGATCTGGCGATCGAGGGCGACGGGTTTTTCGTGGTGCAGACCCCGGACGGCGACCGCTATACCCGCAACGGCCGCTTGCGGTTGGACGATACTGGTCAGGTCGTGACCGACCACGGCCTGCCGGTTCTCACCGCCGGCGGGCAACCGGTCGTGCTGAGCGCCACCGACACCGAAATCACCATATCCAGGGATGGAACCATTTCGTCCGAGAACGGCGTGCTTGGCCGGTTTCGGGTGGTCCGCTTCGACAACCAGCAAAACTTGCGCATTGTCGCGGAGGGGTTGATGGCGTCGGATGAGCCGCCGCAGGATATGGATACACCGCGTCTCGTACAGGGAATGCTCGAGGGCTCCAACGTCGAATCGGTGGTCGAGATGACGCGCATGATCGAAGTGCACCGCGCTTACGACCGCACCTCGAAGCTGATCTCCGGAGAGCACGAACGCATCCGGAAGATGATGCAGGTTTACGCCTCATAGAGCACGGTGCGATCAAATCGACCCGATCTGATCGCATGGTCGTGCTCTAAGCTATTGATTATTAGAGCAATATCCGATCAAGTGAATCCACTTGAACGGATATTGCTCTAGCCCGATACCGGCCGACCGGCGACGGCGTTACACCGACATAGACAAACCAGACGGAAGGTTCAGATCAATGAGAGCACTGGGAATAGCGACGACGGGAATG
>CAKZLS010000560.1 GCA_937127205.1 uncultured Rhodospirillales bacterium | reverse complement strand
ACAGGGGAGGTACCATGGCGTACGTGGACTGGAAGATCAAAGGCAAGAAGCTGGGGGCCTGCAATTGCAGCTACGGGTGCCCCTGTGAATTCAACGCGCCGCCCACCTACGGCGTGTGCGAGGGACTGGAAGCGATGGAGATCGAGGAAGGGTACTTCGGCGATGTCCGCCTGGACGGTGTAAAATACGCCGCGAAATTCCGCTGGCCGGGGGCGGTGCACGATGGTCACGGCGAGGCCCAGGGGATCATCGATGTGCGGGCGTCGGATGAACAGCGCGAAGCCCTCCTGAAAATTTTGTCGGGAGAGGAGCAGGAGCCCACCACCGTATTCAATATCTACGGCGCTACCATCGAAAAGGAGTTCGACACCCTGTTCGCTCCCATCGAGTTCGAATGGGATACCGAGAAGCTTCACGGCCGGGTTCATATCGACGGCATTCTCGACGTGTCGCTCGATCCCATCCTCAATCCGGTGACGGGCAAGGTGCACCGCGCCGTCATCCACCTGCCGGAAGGGTTCGAATTCAAGGATTGCCTGATGATGAGCAGCACCTTCACCGGCCACGGCGATATCCAATACGCCCACAAGAGCCGCTATGGCCAGTTGTGGCACGCGGCCTATGGTCCCAAAGGCATTATCGAGGGCGAATCCCACCGCATGGCAATGCGTTAGAGCCACGGCGATTATGACCGCCACCACTCTTCCTCGGCGCGAACGCGCCTTCGTCCTCGCCGGGCTGGCGGGAGCAACGGCGCTTGCCTGGTTCTATCTTTTCTGGATGGCCGGAAGTATGGCCCAAAACCCAGAAAGCATGTCAGATGGTATGCAATCCATGGCTAACGCGGCGGGACCCCACGTTGCGGCGTGGTCGCCGCTCGACTGGACGATGATGTTCGTGATGTGGGCGATCATGATGGTGGGCATGATGCTGCCGAGCGCCACCCCGAATATCCTGCTGTTCGCCGCGGTACGCCGCAAACAGAACGCGAAAGGCCACGCCATTGCCCCGGTCTGGGCGTTCGTCGCCGGGTATCTCGCCGCGTGGACCGTGTTCAGCGTTGGTGCGACGGTGTTGCAGTGGGGGCTGGAACGCCTTGCACTGCTCAATCCGATGATGGCCACCACCAGCGCGGCGCTCGGCGGGGCCGTTCTCATCGCCACCGGCCTCTACCAGCTTAGTCCGGTCAAGAACCGCTGCCTGGAACACTGCCGTTCGCCGATCGAATATCTGGCGGCACACTGGCGCCCTGGCGTTGCCGGCGCCAATCGCATGGGGTTCGAGCACGGCCTCTACTGCATCGGCTGCTGCTGGCCGCTGATGGGGCTGCTGTTCGTTGGCGGGGTGATGAACCTGCTATGGGTCGCGGCCATCACGGCCTTCGTCCTCGCGGAAAAAGTCGCTCCCCACGGACATGTTGTCCGCCGCGTGGCGGCGGTCATCCTGATCGTTTGGGGAGGGGCCACATTCTTCTGACAGACTCCGCCTGTCAGGGTTCACACCAATACGTCCATACAACCTTTTACAGAAATTCCCGGTCGGCGTTTTTATTCTTCTAATTCAGTCTTTTGCCGACAACCTCCCGATTTGACTACGACGTTGCCGTCCTCAACCGCAGCCATTGCAAGCCGTCACGCCGCACTCTTGCCACCTGTTTGAGAAAACCCGAAAACAACGGCCGCTTGTTGCAGTTGTGTTCACCCGCGCGAACCAAGTCCACGCGATCGATCTCCATATACGAGCGAGCGATCACCAATTGATCTAGCATTGTACACCCCAAAAACAGGAATCAGCGTCCCGATGACACTGGATAACCCCTGTTCTGCATGTTAAATGGTACGCACACTGTGCGCCTTTGTCAATGGAATTGCGCACGCGGTGCGCAAATGCGAACTTTTTTTGCCCTATTTGGGTTAATTTTGTGTGAACTAATTGTGTCCTACGCTATTCACGCTTGGGTTGTTTGGAGCGGTTGCATGAGACCTTCGGAATTTAAGAGCTGGCGAAAATCTATGCGCCTGTCGCAGAAAGAAGCGGCATCGGCGCTGGGTCTCAAACGCCGCGTGGTGCAGTACTACGAAAAGGGCGAGCGTAACGGCGAAAAGGTAGAGGTGCCGAAGTCCGTGCGCTTGGCTTGTTTCGCGGTGTCGGAGGGGGTTGTCGATTACCACGGCCCTGGCAACGAAACCCGGGTTCCCGGAAACCACGACGAGCAGCCACGCAAACGAAGCTAGTAACGCAGACCAACCGTCTCAGTCGTGGCTCTTTGAATCTGGACAAGCAGGGCCCCGACGGTTTTTGATAATCGCTTTCTCGTTGTTGAGGTCATTACGAGCGGGCGATGGAAAGCGCGGACCGATCCAAGGTATTCATCTCCTATTCGCGTTCGGATCTCGCATTCGCCGACGAACTCGTCGCTGCGCTGGGCATGTCCGCGGAATTCGAGATCGTGTTCGACCGTATGGGCATCGGCCACGGCGAAGAGTGGCGCGAGCGCCTCGGCCGACTGATCGTCGAATGCGACACCGTGGTCTTCATTGTGTCGCCGGACAGCATATCGTCGGAAATTTGCGCCTGGGAAATCGAGGAAGCTCGGAGGCTTTCAAAGCGGATCATTCCCGTTCTCTGGCGCGCCGTGGATTTCTCAAAGGCTCCGGCGGGCTTGAGCGCCATCAACGCCGTGCCCTTCGACGGCGAACGCGCGGTCAGCGGCCTCGCCAAACTGGTCACCGCGCTGCGGAGCGATCTCCCCTGGCTGCGCGAACACACGCGCATTGGTGAACGCGCGGCGGATTGGGAGAGGTCGGAGCGGGCGAGCGAATACCTGCTGCGCGGCGCGGCACTGGGCGCGGTTCGAGATTGGCTCGCGGCAAAACCGACCAATGCACCGGACACCACCGAACTGCAGCGCGCCTTCATCCAGGCAAGCGAGGAGGAGGAACGCCGGCTGCTTAGCGAGGAACGCCGGCGCCTGGATGAGCTCGAAAAAGCAAAAGAGATCGCGGAGGCCGAGCGCGACGCCGCCGAAACGGCCCGCGCGAGCGAAGCGATCGCCGCGCGGCGCGTGGTGCGCGCCACCACGGGCGGCTTCATCGTCGCCCTCGTCCTGCTCGTGGCGGCTTCGGTGGCTGGTTGGATGGCGTATCAAAACGCCGAGGCTGAGCGGGCGGAAGCCTTGCGGGCGGACAAGGCCGCTGCGCGGGCGGC
>CAKZLS010000559.1 GCA_937127205.1 uncultured Rhodospirillales bacterium | reverse complement strand
GGGGGGGGGGGGGGCGGCGGTTTTACGATTGGGGCGGCGGTTCGGCTCCCGGCTCCGGTGCCGGCTTCGCCGCATCTCGGTGATGGAAGGCGCGCACCGCGGCTTTCAGCGTTGGGTAGGCGTTCCCCACTTCTCCGCCGAGATGTTTCTTCGCCCATGCCGCCCGAAAAAAACGCGAAAGATTGTGTTTGGCGCGCGCGTGCGCAAGAACAACACCCTTTGCGGCCAACTCTTCGCGAAGTTCATCGATTTTCTGAAGTGCCGTCACATCGACAATGTTGATGGGGCTGGCATCCACGACCACCCATTCGACGGGGGTTTTCGAGGCGACAATGGCCTCATTGACGCGCTGCTTGAAGTAGTCGGCATTGTAGAAGATCAGATCGGAGTCAAACCGGTAGATGAGCAACCCCGGGATGGTGGCGGCTTCCGGGTAATCCGCAATGTTGTGAAAACCCTTGACCCCGCGCACGCGGCCAAGCACCTCGTCGTAGGGGCGCGATCCCGTATACAATAGCCACATCAGCGCTAGCGCCACCGCCAACAGTACGCCCGGCAACACACCGAGAACGAGGACTCCCGCGGTGGTGATAAGCGAGAGGGCGAGCTCGCGCGGGCTCATGATGTAGAGGTCGCGAAGGGCCTTGAAGTCGAACAGCCCGAAGGCGGCGACAATGATCACCGCTGCCAACGCGGCATCGGGCACGAGGGCGAGCGGCGCCGTCAGGAAAAACAGGACAATGAGCATGGCTGCGGCAGCGACAACGCCGACCATCTGCGATTTGCCGCCCATGGCGCTGTTGACGGCGGTGCGCGAGTCGGCGCCGGTTACCGGGAAACCCTGAGCCACCCCGGAAGCAAGGTTACAGGCGCCGAAACCGATCAGTTCCTGATTGGCGTCCACGTCGTAGCCGTTGCGCCGGGCGAAGCTCTTGGATGTCAGGACGCCGCTGGTGAAACTGATCAGCATAATGCCGGCGGCATCGCGAAAGAGATGCTGATAGGTTTCCGGATCCAGCACGGCAAAATGAAACGTGGGAAGGCCGGCCGGAATCTTGCCGAGAACCGCGACCCCCTGAGTTTGCAGGGCCATGGCCCAGACCGCGACAATGCCGACCACCACCACCACGAGGGCGCCTGGGACCTTGGGAAGCCATCGCCGTAGCAAAACCAGCAGCACGAGCAGGGCTGCGCCCAGGATCACGGTGGGGATGTGAGTTTGATCGAGGTTGCGGCCGAACTCCATCACCTTTGGAAAGAACCCGGAGGCCTCGTCGGCGTATCCGAGCAGCTTCGGAAGTTGCCCGGCGATAATGATCAAGGCGATGCCGTTGAGGTAACCGGCGAGAATGGGCTGGGACAGGAAGTTGGCGATAAACCCCAGCCGCGCGATACCGGCAACCACGTAGAGGGCCCCGGTCATCAGGCTCAGAACCGTCAGCAAGGCGAGGTATCTATCGGCATCGCCGCCGGCCAGGGTGCCGAGGCTCGCGGCTACCATGATGCAGGTGGCCGCGTCCGGTCCGGTCATCAATTGGCGGGATGATCCGAAAATCGCGTACGCCAGAAGCGGAAAGATCGCCGAGTACATGCCCACAACCGGCGGCACGCCGGCGAGCGCGGCGTACGCGATGCCCACCGGTAGCGCGATGGCCGCCACCGATAGGCCCGCCGCGATGTCGTTGGGAAGCCAGGATCGCTGGTAGCGCGACATTGCCTCAAGGCCAGGGGCGACTCTTTGCGCCAAACGCCGAAAACCGCCATGCCCGTTTCGCTCACGTGCCATCTCTATCCCTTCGGTCAGTTTTCCAGAAAGTGCCACTTTGCCGGTCACCTGGAAAACCGTTGCGGTCTTGCGAAGTTGACTTCTTGCGAAACAATTCCGTCATATATGGAAAGTGGGTATTTTTGGTGCGGCGCCAAACCAACCAACACAACGGAGACCGGAATGGCCAACAAGAAAGACAAAATGAAGAGAAAGGAATTCGAGGAACGGCTGGAAGAATTGCAGGTGGAGCTGGCCCGCCTGCAAGAGTGGGTCAAACACGAAGGCGCGCGGGTTATCATCGTGTTCGAGGGCCGCGATGCGGCCGGCAAGGGGGGCGTCATCAAGCGCATTACCGAACGGGTCAGCCCGCGGGTGTTCCGGGTCGTTGCATTGCCCGCGCCCACCGAGCGGGAAAAAACCCAGATCTACGCCCAGCGCTACATCCAGCATTTCCCGGCCGCCGGTGAGGTCGTTATCTTCGATCGCAGTTGGTACAACCGTCCCGGTGTTGAGCGGGTGATGGGGTTCTGCACGGAAAACGAATGCGTCCGCTTTCTGCAGGTTGTTCCAAACTTCGAGCGCGAACTCATCGACCAAGGAATCATTCTGATCAAATACTTCTTCGACGTCAGCCAAGAGGAACAGGAGCGGCGTTTCCGCCGGCGCATAAACGATCCCATGCGGCAATGGAAACTGAGCCCGATGGATCTCGAATCCTACAAACGATGGTGGGACTATACAGCCGCCTACGACGAAATGATGCTGGCGACGGATATGGATTTCTCGCCTTGGAATATCGTCGCGGCCGACGACAAGCGCCGCGCCCGCCTAAACTGCATCTCCCATCTTCTCAGCGTGATTCCTTATAAGGAAATTCCCTTTAACAAGCCAAACCTCG
>CAKZLS010000558.1 GCA_937127205.1 uncultured Rhodospirillales bacterium | reverse complement strand
TCTTGTTCGCGGGTCGGGAGTTCACCCTCCGCGAGGGCAGCCTGGAATTCACCGGTACCGAGCGCATCGATCCGCTGATGAGTTTGTCGGCTCAATCCAGGATGGCGGATATCGTCGCCATTCTCGAAGTGGCCGGGTGGTCGTCGGATCCGCGCGTCACCCTGACCTCCGAGCCCAAGCTGCCGAAGGACGAAATCCTGTCGCGGATCATGTTCGAGAAGAGCGTCTCTCGACTGACATCCGGCGAGGCGCTGCGGCTGGCCGAAGCGCTGACATTGATGGCGCGCGGCGAAAGCCCCAAGGTGGGAATTGCCGCTTTTACCGACCGGATGCTGGGCGTGGATGTGTTGGCGCTGGAGCGGCAAAGACGATTGGCGGGTGACCTCCGCCCGCGCCGCGGGCAGGACCGCTGGGATCTTGAACAGCTGGGCACCCGCACCAGGGAGATCGAAATCACCCCCAACGTCAGCGTCGCCGACGAGGCGGACGACGAAGACGACAACATCGAGCGCAGCAAGCTCGGTGTCATCTGGAAGTGGGACTACTGATGATCTGTGTGATCCGCGGCGAACCGTCTGCGGTGCCGAAGCGCTGGGTCGGGATGATCCCTGTCAGAGACGAGCGCTGCCTGTTGCCGCTCGCCGGGCGGGCGGTCATCGAGCACGTCATCGAACGGGCAAGTCCGCAGGTCTCATCGCTGATCCTCTGTCATGGCGGCGCGCCATCGCCGCTCGGGCGCCTGGGCCTGCCGGTCGTGGCGCCGCAATCCGGCGGGTTTTTTGCAGCCATCCTCGCGGGGCTCGACTGGACGGCGGCTCATTCGCGCGAGACCCCGTGGCTCGCCACGTTTGCCGCCGATGCCCCGGTGTTTCCCAGGGATCTGGTGGAGCGGCTTGGCAATGCTGTCGGGGCCCAGGGCGCGGACATGGCGTGGGCCGCGGCGGGGGGGCACCCCATGCCCCAATTCGGACTGTGGCCGGTAAGGCTCCGCCGCGACATCCGGCGCGTCCTGGTCAAACAGCCGGGGCTTGGTGTGGAAGCATGGGCAGCGCGGCACCAGCCGGCATGGGCCGACTTCGCGCCCGAGGGTGAGCCCTTTGTCAGTGTCAACGGTCCCGACGACTTGTCATCCGCGGCCGCTTGCCTCCTATCGGGCGCGGACGGTGCGATCCCGCGTTAGCCTTGTGTAACCGGACCAGGGGGGGGGGTGTAACGCAAAAAGTCGATATCAACCCCGTGCACAGTAGATTTTTTGATCATTCTCCGGGAAT
The DNA here is from genome assembly GCA_937127205.1 of uncultured Rhodospirillales bacterium. Lineage (GTDB taxonomy): Bacteria > Pseudomonadota > Alphaproteobacteria > Rhodospirillales > Defluviicoccaceae > CAKZLS01. Next base: position 3,886 of record CAKZLS010000558.1, on the reverse strand, counting down.
GATCGCGGATCGACGATGCGATTGCGGTCGGTGGCAGGATCTTGAAAAAAAGCACATAATATGCTAGTATAATAAGGTTGGTTGCCAAGGATGGAACCAACGACGCGTCCTTGTTCGGCGCACTGCGAATCCGCGCGAACAGGATGTTTTCTTGCTTCAAAAAGGAGGAGAAAATGTTTGGCATGCGTAACCTTATGCTCAGAAACCGGGGCTCGGACTTGGTTCCGGGTCGGCATGGATGGGATCATCCCATGAGCCGGTTCCAAAGAGAGATCGAGCAAATGCTCGACGACACGTGGCACGGCTTCGGTTTGCCCGCATTCGGGCGAGGAGAGCGAAGCGGGCTGGTGTCTCCCCGCGTCGATATAAAAGAAACCGATGAAAACATCGTCGTGACCGCTGAGTTGCCGGGAATGGAAGAGAAGGACGTTGAGTTGCTTTGGAGCGACAATGTCTTGACCATCAAGGGCGAGAAAAAGGCGGAGCGCGAGGAAAAGGACGAGGGCTACACCTATTCCGAACGGTCCTATGGTTCGTTCGAGCGGCGTATCCCGATCGACAGCGAGGTCGAGAGCGACAAACTCGACGCGACGTTCAAGAACGGCATCCTGACGGTGACCCTGCCCAAGCACCCCGAGGCTCGGAAGCACTTCACGCGCGTTCCGATCCGCGGCGAGGACGAGGAAACCACGACGGAGGAGAAAGCTGCCTAACACTGTTACGGGCAGCGAACGGAGCGGGCCGCACCAAGAGCCCGCTCTTTTTTTGACCGGATTTTCCAGTCCGGCCTCCAGGGGCATCCTGAAAACACGCATAAGATGCAAAATTATAACGCAGTGCGTTAAATAGTAGAATAATCGCTATGGGTGTGCTAGTTCTAGAATAACCCGTTTGGGTAGTTTTGGTTTTCGAGAGCACGGAAGCCTGGACAGCATCACGTGATAAGGGCGCACAAGAAATGGTTCATTCCCATGCGATCGATTATGCCGGCATTGCCCGGGACGGCGACGGCGAAAACCAGTCCTCTTCGCATCAGTCGACGGACCTCCGGATTGCACAGCTCCTCTGCTCACGGTTGTGCCACGACCTCGTGGGACCGTCGGGAGCGATCCATAATGGAATCGAGTTTATCAGCGAAGATGGCGGCGCCGATGCGGCGGCACTCTCGCTGGTCGCGGCAAGCGCAACCGAGCTGAACAATCGGCTGGCGTTCTACCGGTTGGCTTTTGGGCTTGCCGGCGGCGCCCCTCAGACGATGACCCTGCAAGAGGCGGCGGATTGCGCCCGCGGCGTGACGGCGAGCCTTCGCGTGACCCTCGATTGGCGGATAGACATCGGTGCAGAAGGCGATCGCATAGAGTGTCTTCCGGTGGATGACATTCGCTTGATACTGGGGCAAGTGCTGATCGGCAAGGATGCCATGCCTCGCGGTGGAACCGTGCATGTTCGATGTGTTCGCACCCACGCCGGAATTGAGGTGAGCATTGTCGCGCAAGGACCCCGCGCCGGCCTGCCCCCGGAATTGCTCGCCGCCATGAACCCCGACGCACCCCTGGACTCGCTGACGTCACGGACCGTGCACGCATACTTCTTGGCCGCTCTAGCGCGCCAACGGGGCGCAGACCTGTCCGTCGAGCAGACGACCGAGGATGAGGTGGCGCTGACGGTTTCACTGAGGCCGTTGCACAACACCGATCCCGTTCCAATTCCGGCACGCTTAAGCGCACTTTAAACCCGCCGAATTCAAGACCGGACAATACCGGACCGCCGCTTTTGCGGCGGCTTTTGTCGTTGCCGGGTAAGTCTCCGTATACCGTGACCCGCCGCAGCGACGGCAGGCCGGCGGTGCCAGGCACCGCCGCTATTGGCCGCAGTCTGTCCCTGGTCGGCATATCGGGGGCATCGCTGGACACTACGAAGCGGTCAATCGATGCAACGAATTCGGCTAAGTCTGTCCTAACACGCTGCGGTCAGCACAGCTTGCCAAGATAGGGAGCCGCATGCGGTGTCCGGCATCTTGCGCGCAGCTTAGAACGGTAAGAGCGGGATACGGGGAAAGCCTGGGAGGTTGTTTATGGGCCGATTGTGGGCGCGATGTAAGCGGCACCTTCAGAACGGCGGAACCCGGCGGCCATCTGGGATGGCCGCCGGTTCAAATATTGCCTTGGGTCGCTCGGACCCGCTCGGAGAAGGGTTACGCGGCTTCGGCGGTCGGCTGAAGGATCTCGGTGCTTTCCGGATCGCGAAGCACATAGCCCCGGCCCCAGACCGTCTCGATGTAGCTGGCGCCATCGGTGGCAGCGGCGAGTTTCTTCCGCAACTTACAGATGAACACGTCGATGATCTTGAGTTCGGGCTCGTCCATGCCGCCATAAAGGTGGTTAAGGAACATCTCCTTCGTCAGGGTCGTGCCCTTGCGGAGGCTGAGAAGCTCGAGAATGCCGTATTCCTTGCCGGTGAGGTGCAGCGGCCGGCCGTCCACTTCGGCGGTCCGGGCACACAGGTTCACGGCCAATCTGCCGGTGCGGATGATGGACTCCGAATGTCCCTTGGACCGGCGCACGATGGCGTGAATGCGGGCGACAAATTCCAGCTTGTTGAACGGCTTAGTCAGAAAATCGTCGGCGCCGCTGCCGAGGCCCCTGATCATGTCTTCCGGCTCGTTGTTGCCGGAAAGGATCATAACCGGCGTATTGACGCGCGCCTGGCGCAGGCGGCGGAGCACTTCCATGCCATCCATGTCCGGCAGCATCAGGTCGAGAACGATGATGTCGTAGTCATAGAGTTTGCCGATTTCCAGACCGTCCTCGCCGAGATCGGTTGCATCGACAACCATGCCCTCGGATTTCAGCACCATCTCGATGCTCTGTGCCATCGTCTGATCGTCTTCTACTAAAAGTACGCGCATCTGTTACCCCCAAACACGGTAAGATTGTTTAACCAAACTTAATAACCGTTTAAATAGTACATTCGGGTCGGTTAATGCAAGCAAAAAGTTGTACCCCAATTTAAATACAATCAATACGGGTTATTTTCGGCAAAATAGAGGCTTTTGCGCAAGAAAATTACGCAAAATCGGGCCCGCGAGGCCTCCGCTTTACCGAACCTTAAATGCGCCTGGGCTAACGTTTGGGTGTTTGAAAGCGTATTGGCCGTCATCCGGGGGAAACGCGTGACCAAAATTGCAAACAATATCGCTCGTGAACTCGATAGGCGTGTCGGCCTCCGTTATTTTGGCCGCGTCCGCGGTATCGTCGGGCTCTTGGTTGAAGTGGAAGGCCTGCAAGGATGCCTGTCCATCGGCGACCATTGCCGATTGCGCGGTCGCGGCGGCCGCTGGGTGGCGGGCGAGGTGGTCGGTTTCCGTGCCGGCACGGCGCTGCTCATGCCGTTCGGGCCGCTGGAAGGGATCGGCGTTGGCTGTCGGGCCGAAGCGACCCCCGGAGCGGGGCAGGTCCATCCTCATGAAAACTGGCTGGGCCGTGTCATCAATGCCTTCGGCGAACCCATCGACGGCAAGGGGCCGTTGACGGCGGGAGCCACGCCCTATTGTTTGCAAAGGCCCGCGCCGCCCGCGCATCAGCGCAACCGGGTCGGTGGCAAGTTGGATCTCGGCGTCCGTGCCATGAACGGCTTTTTGACCTGCTGCGAAGGCCAGCGTATGGGCGTGTTCGCCGGCTCGGGCGTGGGCAAATCAACGCTGTTATCCATGATGGCGCGGCATACCGATGCCGAGATCAACGTGATCGGGCTGATCGGCGAGCGCGGCCGCGAGGCGCGCGAGTTCATCGAAGACAGTTTGGGTGAAGACGGCATGCGCCGCAGTGTGGTTATCGTCGCCACCTCGGACGAGCCGCCGCCGGTGCGCCGCCAGGCCGCCTACACC
>CAKZLS010000557.1 GCA_937127205.1 uncultured Rhodospirillales bacterium | reverse complement strand
CGCGCTCACTTTGAATGGCCTGCTCTCGCTGGATCTGCACGCACCCGTCAGTCATATCAGCTATTACGAGGCCGATGCCTTCGCCCGATGGGCCGGCAAGCGTCTCCCGACGGAAGCCGAATGGGAGGTGGCCGCCGGCGAGCGGCATCCCCGGGGCAACACGCTCGGCTCGGGTTTCCTGCAGCCGGTTCCGGCCGCCGCGAACCACCATTACGATAACGCCAACGACGACGGCGAGGATCTCCTGCAACTGTTTGGCGACGTCTGGGAGTGGACGCAAAGTCCGTACACCCCGTATCCAGGATTTCGCCCGCCCGCCGGAGCGGTCGGAGAATACAACGGTAAATTCATGTGTAATCAAATGGTTCTGCGCGGCGGGTCCTGCGCGACGCCCGATGGTCATGTTCGGGCCACTTACCGCAACTTCTTTTATCCGCATCAACGCTGGCAATTCGCGGGCGTGCGCTTGGCCGAGGACGCGATATGAGATCTGTTGGAAGCGAGACTGCCCTCGATACCTTCGTTGACCTGGAGCCGGCGAGCGACGATTTCCGCGCGGACGTTCTTGCGGGACTGGCGGCGCCGCAAAAGGCAATTCCCAGCAAGTACTTCTACGACGAGACCGGATCACGCCTGTTCGAACGCATCTGCGGGCTCGAGGAGTATTACCCTACACGAACCGAAACCGAGCTGCTTTCGGCCCACGCGGACGACCTTGGTGCGCTGCTGCCGGCGGAGGCGTCGGTCATCGAATTCGGCAGCGGCTCGGCGGACAAGATCCGCCTGCTCGCGGAAGCGTTGCGCCGGCCGCGCTGCTACGTGCCCATCGACATCTCTCGCGGGCACTTGCTCCACAACGCCGAGCTGTTCGCGCGTGCGCATCCGGATATCCAGGTCTCCGCCGTTTGCGCCGACTTCACCAAGACGGTGGACGTGGGCGCCATCGTCCCGGCGGGGCCGCGCATCGGCTTCTTCCCCGGATCCACCATCGGCAACCTGAAGCCCGACGCCGCCGTCGACTTTTTGCGCGGCGCCGCCAAGACCCTCGGAAGCGGCGGCTACCTGGTGATCGGCGTCGACCTCAAAAAGGACCGGGCGGTCCTGGAGGCGGCTTATAACGACGCCGAGGGCGTGACCGCAGCCTTTAATCTGAACCTGCTGCGCCGGATCAACCGCGAACTCGGCGGCACCTTCGAGCTGAAGGATTTCGAGCATTGTGCTCTCTACGGCGAGGCTCATGGCCGGATTGAGATGCATTTGGTCAGCCGGCGCACGCACCGAGCCGAGGTTGCCGGTGCAACCTTCGACTTCGCGGCCGGCGAGACCATCCATACGGAAAATTCGTACAAGTACGCCGTCGACGAGTTCCACGAACTGGCGGCGCGGGCCGGCTTCCATCCCGCTTTGACCCTCACCGATCCGCTGGACCGGTTCAGCATTCATTGTCTTCGGGCCGAATAACCGGCATGTCGCTGGACGACACCTTCATCAAGGCCTTCCATGCTCACGGAGCGGCGGGAGACCTGTTCCACAACGACACGGCGAAAGCCCATGAGGTGTTCCAGGCGTCGACCATAAGCGCGCTTCTGGAAGGTGTGCTCGATGGCCCGACGAGCTTCGCCGAATTGGCCCGCCACGGCAATTTCGGACTGGGTACGGTCAATGCGCTGGACGGCGAGATGACCGCTCTCGATGGCGAGTTCTTTCAAGCCACTTCCGACGGTCGGGTCAATCGGGTGCCCCCGGACATGAAGACACCCTTTGCAGTGATGATCTTTTTCGAGCGTACGGTCGCGATCGACATCGACTCCCCCATGGACCTTCCTGGTCTCACCAAAGCCGTGGACAGCGCCATTCGGGGCGGCAACATCTTCTACGCCATCAAGGCCGCGGGCCGGTTCGAACAGATCACCGTGCGCTCGGTGCTGCGCCAGACCAAGCCCTATCCGTCGCTGTTGAAAGCGGTCGACGAGCAGCCGGTCTTCGAACACCAGGATATGGACGGCACCC
>CAKZLS010000556.1 GCA_937127205.1 uncultured Rhodospirillales bacterium | reverse complement strand
CGGTGATCGGTGTGTTTCCGGTGTTATCATTGTTCGCTCCACCCGGGAAACAGCGACAATGCCATTGCCATAGGCGGGATCTCAACCCCGAATGAGGCGTTCTCCATTTAATCGGTCGATAATTGCTGTCCCTATCGGTCACTTGAGAACGGCATTGATGCGGGACAACGAATGACCGGCCCGCAGAGCCCCACGAGCACAGCGGCGGCTCATCCCAGATAACGGTCCCAAGCCTGCCGTCCATGAAGAACGCGGATAATCAGGATCCCATCGTCTCGAATAGTATATGCGATCATATGCGCGCGATAGGAATGCAGCCGCACCGGTGGCTCAAACTCTGTGCGCTCGCGAGCCAAATGCGGGTTATGGGCCAGGAGTTCAAAAACCGAAATCATGCCCGCATGATAGTCTTCGGCCTTATCGACGCCAAACTCCGCCGCACCATACACGTAGATGTCGATAATATCCTGATTGGCTCGCCGGGTTGTCTTATAACTCATGAACCCCGATTGGTTTTGGCCTGTTCACGCGCGGCCTCGAGCACATCGTCCATCGCTTGGCCGCTGACACCGCTTTTCAGTCCTTCCGTAACGAGTTTTTGAAGCTCAGCCCGTGCGCCCGCCCGTTCCTGGTCGCGCCTGATGAGATCGCGCACATAGTCGCTTGCGTTGCTGTAGCGTCCGGATCTGGTCTGCGCTTCGACCCAGTTCTTCATGGGATCGGGCAGGGATACATTCATGGTTGCCATATTGACACCTCCTGCGCTCAGGATGGCAAAGATTGCCAAACCCTGTCAATACCTAGCCTTTGTCGTCGCGAACCTCCGTTCTCTCAATACAAAAATAATACTGCGGCTGTTGTACCGACAGCATGTGGGCGCGGATACCGTCGGTCTCGAGGGCGAGGTCGAAGCGTTCGGGATGGCGGAATAGGGCTTCGCCGACGAAGGCCAGTTTGTCGGCGAGTGTGCTGTCTTCCATCTGGACCAGGCCGGAGATGAAGCTGAGAGCGAGGATGTCGCCCAGGTCGTTTCCGTACAGGCGGCTTTCGTGATGTTGGGCATTGAGCACACGGAAATCGCTTCGTTCCAATTCTTTTCTCATGGCGTCGGTGGCCCGCTCCGCAGTGATCGGCCCATCGCCGATACCGAATACATCGAAACGCCGCTGGATATTTCGCCGCCTGTCCCCGGCTTCCGGCGGGTCTCGCTCTTGGTCATACATGTGCGCCAGCGTTCCCGTGTACCCGGTCTTATCGTCCCCGAACACGACAAGGGCGCGCCCGCCGGGGCGAAGACAATCCAGCACGAAATTCATCAGCCGTGAAACATCGGCGGTGAAGTAAATGCTGTGGAGCACAAGGCAGAGGGCGTGCCGGCCGAACAGCGATCGGACCGAGCGCTCCGCTGTCGACCGGTCGATGAAGCGGTCGATGCTGTCCACGAAGCTTTGCCCCTTACGCAACGGCATCATACCGGTATCCATGCGCTTTTTGTAGTTCGCGATGGACGCGGCGTTGGGATCGAGGATGTTGGCGGCGGGTTTGCACCGCACCGTTTCGAATGCCTTCGCCGTTGTCTGTCCGTCGCCGCAGCCGATGTCGAACACGGCATCGCCGTCGGTCAGATGCCTCGCTTCTTCCCGAACGAGGGGCACGAAATAGTCCCGCTGGTCGGTGCCCAACATCAAAACGTCATCACTGTCCGGTGCATTCGGGATGTCAAACGCCGTGTAGGGATTAGGCTTCAACATCCGTGAAAACGCCGCTTCGGCGACTTCAATGCTGGTAAGCGACTGGAACTCGAGCGAGACAAGCCGCTGGTAGGTATCGAAAAGGGGTCGCGATCGCGCGAGGGCGGCGACGGTCAACGGGACTCGGGACATAAGCGCACCTCAAATCCGAAACGGGGTCACCGGGGAACGGACCCCAGGGAACGGCCCGAATTCTAGCATTGTCAGGAGGGGGAACAGTACCGATCGATCCTCGAGCGTGGGGACAAATGGTGAGCATGACGTCCAGGAGGCGATCGCCGACCTCCATGCCGTATTCGTCGAGCACGGTACGTTAAACGATCAAAATTCTACTGTGCATGGGGTTGATATCAAGTTTTTGCGTTACACCCCCCCCCAACCCCCCTGTGCACCAATTGAGAAAGCGGGCGGGAGGCGTACCGTCATGGCGAGGCGCGCAGCAACGACGCCATCCAGGCAGATGCCCGCGGCAAGCGACGCTTCTGGATCGCCGCGCTTCGCTCGCGATGACGGGGCTGGGTCCTTCGTCTTGACGAGCCCCCGGCCGGGTAGGCCGTTTGTGTTTGGCGAGTCCGTGGCTGGGCCCGCCTTTATTCGCTCAAGCGCCGGGTGCGGACGACCTTCCGCTTGTAGATCCTCGCTCTGCTGCGGGCGCGCACTTGCTATTGCCATCAAGCCGATGA
>CAKZLS010000555.1 GCA_937127205.1 uncultured Rhodospirillales bacterium | reverse complement strand
CCTGTCGGTCATTTGACTGGACATATGACTAAGGCCGCCGCGGCGTTACAGCAGCCCCTTCTGTGCCGCCTCCGCCTCGTCCTTGAACTTCGCCCGCCAATTGCCGAAGCGCTTCAACGGTAGGCCGTGGGCCTCGCAGTACTCCCGTTGATTCAACGAACTGTTTGCCCACCCCTCATGGTGGGACCGCCAGAACGCTTCCAGCTCCAGGCTCTTCGAAGCCGTCATTCTTGGCATTATCATCCCTCCCGATACACATACTTAGCCGTGGAGAGAAGATCGCATCCGGAGGCCCGGGAACAACCGTGTCACAAATGTACGCTTACGAAACAACCGTGTCTCCGCCGAACGCTTACAACAATTCCCTGTTTACGCATCTTGAATTCCCTGTTCCGTCCAGAAATTTCCCTGTTCTGTTGTTTAGGGAATTCGACCAAAACATCAGTAATGTCAGCTCGTTATCGGGTGCGTATGGCCCTGCTTTTAGCGAAATTAACAGAAATTCGCTGTTTTTCCCTGTTGAACACGAAAATCGACCGTAGAGACAAGTTCGCTTTCGACTGCCTCCACCGCCACTTGCCTTTATTTCAGAAAGCTAAGCGACTGTTGCGGTCAGGCTGGAGCGTGTCGGCTGGTGCGGCCGTATCGCAGGGTTCGAGACGATGTCTTGTGGCTAGAAGTCCCTTTCTTGGAAAGTAGCCAGCCGCAGGGATACCTTTAGTCCTGGTTCGTTGTCCTCAAGGCGCAGGGTTGCGCCATGGAGCTTGGCCACTGCCGCAACCAGACTAAGTCCCAAACCTGTCCCCGGTCCCCGCCGGCTCGGCTCCAAGCGGACAAAGCGTTCCAGCACGCGTTCCCGGTCGGCCGCCGGAATGCCGGGTCCGGTGTCGGTGACGGTCAGCACGACGCATTGGTCGCCGCGCTCGATGGACACCGAGATCCGTCCTCCCGACGGCGTGTTCTTCACCGCATTGTCGAGAAGGTTGGCGACCGCCTGCGCCAGCAACTGGGATTGCCCCCGCACCTCGGCCTCACAGGGAATACGAATATCGAACGCAATTCCCTTATCCTCCGCTACGGGCTCGTAGAGCTCGGCCGCATCCCTCGCCAGTCCGGCCAGATCCAGGCGGACCAGTTCGGTCGGCGCAACGCCCGCCTCGGCCGTGGCGATCTTGAGAAGACTGTCGAACAGCGCCAAGGCGGAATCGGTTTGCCCCAGCGCGTCCGCCAGCGCCGCGCGATCCTGGTTCTCCGAGGGCGCATCTCTCAGAGCCAACTCGATGCGGGTTCGAAGGCGCGTGAGCGGACTGCGCAAATCATGGGCAATGCTTTCGGTGGCCCAACGCATCCCCGTCATCAGCCGTTCGATCTGATCGAGCATGGCGTTCAGGCTCTCGGCCAGCCGGTCGAACTCGTCATCGCTGCCGCTTTTCTGCATCCGCCGCGAGAGATCGCCCTGCATGATACCTTGCGCCGTGTAGGAAACCTGATCTACCCGACGCAACATCCGGCGGCTCACGAACAAGCCGCCGATCAGGCCAAGCACCACGGTGGCGGCCAGGGACCATGCAAGGGTTTCCACCACCGTGTTTCTGAATTGGGTTTTCTCATACATATCGCGCCCGACGAGCAACCGGTGACCGCCCGGCAGGGTGAACGTGCGGGCCTGGATCTCATGGGGTATGATGCGGTCGTTTTCCCGTCTCTGCAGGCCCAAGCTGACCCACTGCCCGCTGGCCGTGGCGCCGGCCGGCCAGTTGCGGACATTGCCGGCCAGGCGTTTCAGGCTTGAGTCTGTAAGGAGGTAGACGTTGTTGCGATCTCCCTTGTCGCCGCTTCGCTCCCCGATCACCTGAACGAGCCGGCTGACGCCTTGCTGGCGGTACTGTTCCGCGAGGCCTCGGATTTCCGCTTCTATGGTCTCCGCCGTCTGGCGTTCGATCACCGATACGGTCGACCAGTAAATGAAGCCCAAGAGCACAAGGACCGACATCGAGAAGACGCCGGTATAAAGCAGAGTGAGGCGGAACGCCGATGTGTGAGCGAGATTAGCCGGACGCACGAAGAGTATATCCGGCGCCCCTCACGGTGTGGAGAAGCGGCTCGCCGAAATCTTTATCGATCTTGGCACGCAACCGACTGATATGAACGTCGATCACGTTGGTTTGAGGATCGAAGTGATAATCCCAGACGGCTTCCAGCAACATGGTCCGGGTAACGACCTGGCCGGCGTGACGCATGAGATACTCGAGCAAGCGGAATTCGCGCGGTTGCAACTCGATGGGCATCCCGGCGCGGGTTACCTTGTGCGACAGCAGATCCATTTCCATATCCGCCACCCGCAAGCTGGTGGTGACCTTTTCCGACGAGCCCGACCTGCGGGCGACGGCTTCCAGGCGAGCGAGCAGTTCGGAGAATGCGAACGGTTTGGTAAGATAGTCGTCTCCGCCCGCTTTCAGCCCGCGTACCCGGTCGTCAACCTTTCCCAGCGCGCTGAGAATCAGGACCGGTGTGGTGTTGCTTTGGTCCCGGAGCGTCTGGATGAGAGTCAAACCATCGAGACCCGGCAGCATGCGATCGACGATCAGCGCATCGTAGGAACCGACCATCGCCATGGCCAAGCCTTCGGGGCCCGTGGGAACATGATCGATGACATGACCGCTCTCGCCCAATCCCTTGCGGAGGTATTCGGCCGTTTCGAGATCGTCTTCGACAAGCAAGATACGCATCGCGGCAATGTACACACTCTGCGAAACAGTTTGAATGAAAATGAAAGAATAAGGGCCCCGATCCATGGGGGGGGTGGGAGAGGATCGGGGCCCTTTTTGGCGTGTAATGTGTGAGGAGAGTTACGCCAGTGCTCGACCCCGCTGGGTATGTGCGCCGTCGGTGGGGAGTAGCTGTTTAAGCACCCGACGACTTTGCGGAGACGAACACCTGATCTCATTGCAGGTCAATGCAATGAGCATCTCGTAAGGTTCGGAACATACCCCAGTTAGGGTGCTGTTCCGGTCGGAAGAAATACGAGCGTTTGAGGACGTAGGGAAAGTAGGGAGAATGTTGGCGTCCAAGGATTTGCTCGTTCGTAGTGTTAGCGAGGAAAGCATGAGTATTAATCTGGCAGATCGGACCTTACGCGGCTGTTACCAAGGCATTACAGTTTATTAATGTTGCCCTCGCCGCGCCGGTCTCCCAGAAGCAAAGGTGCACAACCCCATGGTTTCCGGACGGGCAACCCGTTACTTTGTCGCGAAGACGCGTAAAAGCGGGGATTAGCATGATCGCGGGTTCACGCATCGCCATGTGGTCTGGGCCACGCAACATCTCGACGGCGATGATGCGTGCGTGGGAAAACCGGCCGGATACCTGGGTATGCGACGAGCCGCTGTACGCCCACTATCTGCTCAAGACCGGTTTAGACCACCCTGGGCGCGACGATGTCATCGCCAGCCAGGAAACGGACTGGCGGCAGGTGGTCGCCTCATTGACCGGTCCGATTCCCTTCGGGAAGAGCGTTTTCTACCAAAAGCATATGGCCCACCACTTTCTTCCTGAAATCGACCATGATTGGCTGGATCTGGTCACCAATTGCTTTCTGATCCGTGATCCCCGGGAGGTTGTCGCCTCGTACGCCCGCACCCGAGCGAAGCCGACCATCCATGATCTGGGATTTCCACAGCAATTGGAAATATTCGAGCGGGTTTATAATCGAACAGGCCGCGTCCCGCCCGTTTTGGATAGCCGCGATGTTCTCGAAAATCCAAGGCGGATGCTAAGTCTATTGTGCGACGGTGTCGGAGTACCCTTCTCCGATGCCATGTTGATCTGGCCTCCGGGCCCCAGACCGACCGATGGCGTCTGGGCTCCCCATTGGTACGATCGCGTGGAAAAATCCTCCGGCTTCGCCCCCTATCGTGCCCAAAACCCCGTGATCTCCGATGCGCTTCAACCGGCGTGCGCGGCTTGCGAGCCCTATTACCGTAGACTCTATGATGTCCGTCTAGGCCAATAGGCTTGCTGCGAGGAAGGCCGATTCGTCCTACTCTTCCAACCGGAAGCCGACTTTGATGACGACTTGATAGTGTGCCACCTTGCCGTCTTGAACGTGACCGCGGGTTTCGACCACTTCGAACCAGTCTATGTTGTTCAGCGTTTTTGCGGCTTTGGTAACGGCGTTGGAAATAGCGTCTTCGATGCCGGTGAGCGAGGTACCGACGAGTTCAACTTTCTTATAGACGCGATTGGGCATGGGTATCTCCCCTCAAGTGACCGAAACAACCTGTGCAGTGACATGGTCAATTCCGCCGCCATCGTCAACGCGAGATTGAGTCGATTGCGATGTTGCGGGTAAACAGGGGGGATATCGCCATCCGGCGGCAACTTGGAGGATACGGCAAATGAGCCAAATTCGCTCCGTGTGCGTTCTGTGCGGCTCCCGCGTCGGAAACGATCCGGACTATGCGGCGGCGGCGGCACGTCTTGGTCATATCATCGGCGAGCGTGGGATGCGCCTGGTGTTCGGCGCGGGCTCCATTGGCCTGATGGGGGTCATCGCCGACGCCGTATTGGAAGCCGGCGGCGAGGCGATTGGGATCATTCCCGACTTTCTGATGCGATACGAGATCGGCCACAAAACGCTCACCGATCTGGTTATCACCGACAGCATGCATGACCGCAAACGGCGAATGTTCGAAATGGCCGATGGTTTCGTGACCCTGCCCGGCGGCCTGGGAACACTTGACGAAACCTTCGAAATCGTCACCTGGAAGCAGCTTCGGCTGCACAGCAAACCGATTGTTGTTCTGGATACCGGGGGCTATTGGGGGCCGCTGAAACAGCTGATCGAGACCACGGTCGCCGGAGAATTCGCTCATCCCGCCACAGCCGATTTGATTACGGTTGTCGACAATCCCGAAGAGGTTCTACCGGCGCTCGAAGCCGCACCGGAACCCAAGGAAGAAGTGCTGACGAGCCATTTGTAATGACTCCCCCCTCCATCGAGAGTCGGCGCCAAACACCCTTCGGCATGGCATCATTGCGCCCCGCAAACTTGCCAAAACCGTTTCGGCTGCTTAGGTTGCGGCCGTCCGAGCGATGACCGTCGCCTGACACGGGGCGCACCCCGGCGGACACCGATATTGGATACCGCTGGTTGGAGATTGAGAAGATGGCAAAGATTAAAGTAAAAACTCCGGTCGTCGAACTCGACGGCGACGAAATGACCCGAATCATCTGGGAATTCATCAAGGAAAAATTGATCCTTCCGTATCTCGACATCGATCTGAAGTACTATGACCTCAGCGTCGAAAAACGGGACGAAACCGACGATCAGATCACCGTCGACTCGGCCAACGCCATCAAACAGTATGGCGTTGGCGTCAAGTGCGCCACGATCACGCCGGACGAAGCTCGTGTCGAGGAGTTCAACCTCAAACAGATGTGGCGGTCGCCCAACGGCACTATCCGTAACATTCTCGGCGGCACGGTGTTTCGCCAGCCGATCATCTGCAAGAATGTTCCGCGCTTGGTTCCCGGTTGGACCAAACCCATCGTCATTGGCCGTCACGCTTTCGGCGATCAGTACCGGGCAACGGATTTCGTCGTTCCGGGCGCCGGCAAGCTAAGCATCAAGTTCGTGCCCGAGGGCGGCGGCGACGCCATCGAACACGAGGTGTTCGACTTTCCGGGCGGCGGTATCGCCATGGCCATGTACAACCTGGACGAATCCATTCGCGGTTTTGCCCGGGCCTGCATGAACTACGGCCTCGATTTGGGCTGGCCGGTGTACCTGTCCACCAAAAACACCATCCTCAAGGCCTATGACGGCCGCTTCAAGGACCTGTTCCAGGAAGTTTACGACGCCGAGTTTGCCGACACATACAAGTCAAAGGGTTTAACCTATGAGCACCGGCTAATCGATGACATGGTCGCCGCCGCACTCAAATGGGAAGGCGGATTCGTTTGGGCGTGCAAGAACTATGACGGCGATGTGCAGTCGGATACCGTGGCCCAGGGTTTCGGGTCGCTGGGTTTGATGACGTCGGTGTTGATGACCCCCGACGGCAATACCATCGAGGCCGAGGCGGCCCATGGCACGGTGACGCGTCATTTCCGCATGCATCAGCAAGGAAAAGAGACGTCGACCAATCCCATCGCGTCCATTTTCGCCTGGACGCGGGGCTTGCATTATCGTGGCACTTTCGATGACACGCCCGATGTCGTTGAATTCGCCCGCGATTTGGAAGCCGTCTGCGTCGACACCGTCGAAAGCGGCAACATGACCAAGGATTTGGCCATCCTCATCGGCCCCGACCAGCCGTGGATGACGACCCAGCAGTTTCTCGACAAACTGGACGAAAACCTGCAGAACCGGCGCGGTTAGAAAACGAAATCAACCGTCGGTCTTGACGAACGTAGGCGGGTTCGCTTAGAAAACGGCTCTTCACGGAGCCCGAGCGGCCCCGTTTTACCTTTCAGCTCGTTACCCTTTCAGGAGGAACAACGCGATGGCCAGGCGCTGCGGCCTAACCGGAAAGGGCGTTCAAACTGGCAACAACGTCAGTCACGCCCACAACAAAACCCGCCGGCGGTTCCTGCCCAATTTGCAGGCGACCTCGGTGATGAGCGAAACGCTCGGGACCATGGTGCGGCTTCGCGTCTCCATGCACGCGTTGCGAACCATAGAGCACAAGGGCGGCTTGGACGCCTTTCTGCTCGATGCCAGAAGCACCGAATTGACGCCGGAGTTACGGCGCCTCAAGAAGCGCATTCAAAGCGCGAAAGCCGCATAAAACACCGCTGGGGCGGTACCGACCCCGGGCGGCCCCATCAATCCGCAGTCTGAAACACCGCCCACGTCGGTTTGACGGGATTGAGCCGTGCCTCCCCGGCCGTGAAAGCGGCATCGGCTCCCGAGACTTGTTCAAGCGCCGCCAGCCGGATCAATGCAACAGCGACATCGCCGGCGCCTGATCGGACCTCGCCGATTTCCTTGCCTTCGAACATCACCGGCGTTCCCGGCGCCGGCAGGGGACCATCCACATCCACCGGCATCAGCCTTTTCTTGATCAGCCCGCGGTACTTGGTTCTCGCGGTCAGTTCCTGGCCGAGAAAACAACCTTTCTCCCAATCGACGCCATGAAGCTCGTCGAAGCCGTTCTCGAGTAGGATCGCCTTCTCCACATCCATGTCCCGACTTCCGTCCGGAAGACCAAGCCGGATGCGAAGTCGGTCGTAATCCGCTTGACCGAGCGCCGCCAAGCCAGTGCCGTCGAGGGCGGCGGGCGCGCCATCCCGGGGCAGAACCATCCGCACCCCCATCGCCGCAAGCCGCGGGTCCACATAGGCAACACCGTTAGCAAAGGGAGCGGCCGCCCCCGCCGGCTCCGGGGCCAATCCGACGCGTTCGGCACCGCCATCTCCGATCACGGCGGCGACGGCTAACTCTTCGGTTCGGTCCGCGAGGGTCACTTTCGAGCGCAGCTTGTACATGCCAAGCCGACGCTTCAGGTCGGCCAGACGCTCCTTTTCACAGTCCAGCAATAGCGCACCGGCGCGATCGACGATGAAAAAGTCGTGCAGATATTTTCCCTGCGCCGTGAGGAATGCCGCGTAAACCACTCTGTCGGCAGCAACTTTGAACACATCGTTGGAAATGAGCCCTTGCAAAAATTCGCGGGCGTCCTCACCGGCGATTTCGATAACGCCGCGGCTCTCCAGCCGGATAAATCCAGTTTTCATCATCTACGGCTCCCTCATTGCATCTTCCCTCTATATGGCAAATAGGGAGCGGCCTGGTCTACAGTGAGACAAAATCGCGACGATTTATTTCAGCCTGCGGCAAGCGTGACCCCGCCCCCACTGACTGCGGAAACGAGAGCAACGTCGATGAATCACTTCGAGACCGATGACGGCGAACGCATTTTTTACCGGGTCTCCGGTTCCGGACCGCCGCTCGTCGTGCTTCACGAATGGGCATCCAGCCACCGTCTTTGGGAGCCGGTGTCGAAACTGGTGCAGGAAGATTTCACCGTGTACCGCTGGGACGCACGCGGTCACGGCGGCAATCCCGTCTTGGGATCCGAGGAGCCAACCTTGTCGCGGATGGCCAAGGACCTCTCCCTGCTTCTCGATCATCTGCAAGTGGACCGGCCCATCGTCGTCGGATCCTCGATGGGAGCGCTAATCCTGTGGGAGTATATCCGCTGCTATGGTTGCCAGCGGCTCTCCAAGATATGCGTGGTGGACCAGTCCCCCCGATTGAGGACCGATCGCGCCTGGGCATTGGGAATCTACGGAGATTGGACACCCGAGCGCAATGCCGCTTTCGTCGCCGCCCTCGAAGCCGACTTCCCTGAAACCGTTCTGCGATTGATTGCCCATGGCCATAATCGCAAAGCGAGGGAGGTTTATGAAGCCAATGACCCGGATACGAAGCGGCTGCGCGCCTACCTGGCAACGCTCGATCCTC
>CAKZLS010000554.1 GCA_937127205.1 uncultured Rhodospirillales bacterium | reverse complement strand
TGAACTCGTCGATCCCCGCGATCAGTGTCAGAATTTCCGGCGTGATCTTCAGCGTCGACGTGTTGAGAGAGATATCCATTGTCCCATCCGTTTCCACCCAATTAACCATGGCATGGCACCCTCCGTTTGTCCATCCATTTTCATCCGATTAAAAGTATTAGAGGTATTTAAGGACGCTTCTCTTTTGGCGAGCAGCGCAAGGAGCGCAGATCGTAACCATGCGCTGCACGCGAGCGGCGGCGCTTTATCGTTTTGTTGAAAGAGGAGAACAACCGCTAGGGTATGGCCGTGGCGCTGTCTGCGCCGTGCAGCCCGTGGGTGACCCCTTAGTCTCAGCCCGCTTCTTGTAGTCGTCTTGCGATGGCGAGGTCTTCGACCGTTATCTTCGAGCCATTCGGTTTCAGATAGGTGTGTTCGAAGGTGTGGGGCTGGATCTTGGCGACATCGCCGTCCTGGACCTCCACCAGCACCGCGCCGTCGGGGAATTCGCCGCCGATGGCATTCTTGCTCGAAAGCGTGACCGGGCCGGGGACGAGCACGGCCCGTAGCGCGTCGCCGGTTCTGGTGTTCAGGCCGAAGGGCCGGCGTCCGGTTTTTTCGTACGCCGCGCGAACGCCGACGAAGGCCGGCTTTTTGCCGGCTGCCGGATCGCCCAGCACATAGGCGTCATCGGTGTTGTAGGTGGCCTCGACACCGATCCCGTGCGCGAACGCGATGACCTCGAGATACTGGTCGGCCGTCAGGCGTTCGGGATCGGTGTGGAATTCGCTGACTTTTTCGGTGATGTGCTCGGCTTGCTCACGGCTGACATGGTTCATGATTACGTAGGCGGTGCCATCGGTGGGAACGCGGACCCAGTTGATCCGGTCCGCCGTGCTCTCTTCGGGGTTTTGGAACACCAATCCGATGGCGCCCGGCATCTCGGGGTTCCACTCATCGCCGATCAAGCTTCCTGCCCCCGGATAGCCATCGGGAATGACAAGCGGGTATGCCGGCGTGTCGCCGACGGGGAGGAGATACCGGGGTTTGTCCGGGTCGGCCGTCACCCACGTGGATTGGCTGAAGTCGAAGCCGTGGGCGTTGTGGGTTCGGTGAACCATGCTCTGCTCCTTCGCGATCGGCCGTCCATGACGCGACCCTGGAACCCGAGTTTATCGATCACACAATAAAATTGTGTAAACACGCCGGCGATGGCTTGGCTTTCTTTCGTGTATGCTGGATTGCGTCGCTCCGCTCGCAAAGACGGTGGAAGGAACGAGCGCCGTCCGCCGGTGTCATGGCGAGGCGCGCTGCAACAACGGGATCCGGGACCGGGAGGTTGGTGAGGCATCCCGGACTTCGCTTCGCTGCCTCCGGGCTACGCGGGGATCTACGCAGACATCGAGAATCAGCGTGCGTTACGCCCGTTGGACGATGGGTCGGTGACTTGCCATGGGCGGCGTGTGCGGAGGCTTCGTATGGGGAAATCTACTGTGCGTGGGGTTGATATCGACTTTTTGGTCTACACCCCCCCACCCCCGTTGCACAAAGCGCCTACAGGCGGACGCCGGGGGGCGGAAGGCCGTCGTCGGTGAGTTCGCCGGTGATGTGGGCGAAGGCGTCGTCCACCGAGTCGGTACGGTAAAAGAGGTTGAGATCCTCGGGGTCGATGGTGCCGAAGCGGACCAGGGCGTCGAGGTTGACCACCTCGTCCCAGAACGAGGTGCCGTACAGCACGATGGGCATCTTCTTGCGGAGCTTGCCGGTCTGCACCAAGGTCATGACCTCGAAGAACTCGTCGAGCGTACCGAAGCCGCCGGGGAACGCCACCAGCGCCTTGGCCAGGTAGATAAACCAGAACTTGCGCATGAAAAAATAATGGAATTCGAACTCGAGCTGGCGGGTGATCCACTCGTTGCCGTGCTGCTCGAAGGGAAGGGAGATGCCGAGACCGACGTTGATCCCCTTGGCCTCGGACGCGCCGCGGTTGGCGGCTTCCATAATGCCGGGGCCGCCGCCGGTGCAGACCACGAAGCGGCGGTTCTTCTGCTCCAGGCCCTTCGACCATTCGGTCAGGCGCCCGGCCAGTTCGCGGCACTCTTCGTAATACCGCGACATGTCCAGGTCGCGTTCGGCCCTGGCCACCTCGACGTCGCCCCCGTGCTTCCGCGCGGCGTCGAGAGCGACGAGCGCCTTTTCCCGCGGCAGGGTGCGGGCCGAGCCGAAAAAGACGATGGTGTCGCTGATCCGCATGTCTTCGAAGCGGGCTTCGGGCTGCAGGTATTCGGCCAGGATCCGCAGCGGCCGGGCGCCGCGCCCGCCCATGAACGCCGGGTTATTGTAGGCCTTGCCGAGAAAGCCTTCGTCTTCAGCCATGGTTCAGGCCCTCGATTCTGAGGAGCGGGGCAATTCCGTGAGATCGGGCAATCCGGTGAGGTCGGGAATGATGGCGGTTCCTTCGGGAAAGCGGTTTTGGCCGCCCGGCGGCACGCGGGCGACGAAGTGAAGGCCGGTGGCGGTGGCGGCCTGGTAGTCGGAATAGGCGTCGCCGACGAACAACACGCGGTCGCGGTCGAGACCGTGGCGGGAGAGAAGCTCGATGATGGTGACCTCCTTTTCCGGCGGTGACCCATGGATGGAAACGAAGTAATGCGTCATTCCGCGGCGCGCATTGATGCGCTCCAGCTCGGCCTGGGGGGTGCCGGAAATGACGAACATCATCACCGCGCCCACATGGGCGTCGAGAAAGGCCTTCGCGCCCGGGACCCAGTCGCAGGCGACGACGGAGTCCTCGACGATCTCGGAGAACTGTTGGATCAGGTCGGCCACATCGTCCTCGGTGATGGCGATACCGAGGAAGTCCCGGTGATAGTGGCGGATCTTCTTGCGCCGGGAAATGCCGCCGTTGACTGTGTGGTGCGCGACCACCCGCTCGACGATGTCGGGACCGTATCCCTTGTACATTTCGTAAAAGGCGCGGGTCTTGATGTCCGATGACTCGGCCAGTACCCCATCGAAATCGAAAAATACCGCATCATAGTCCGTCACGGTCGCTCCCCCCTGTTGATCGCCGGTCACTTCGTTGCGGCTCGTTCCGTCGACGTCCATTTGGCGGCGGCGGCATCGTCGGACGCGCGGCTTTCCACCCAGCGCGCGCCTTCCGGCGTTTCCTCCACCTTCCAGAACGGCGCCTGGGTCTTTAGCCAATCGATCAGGAACTGGCAGGCGTCGAAAGCGGCCTGGCGGTGACGCGACGCCGCCGCGACGAGGACGATCCGGTCGCCCGGCTCCAGCCGGCCATGGCGGTGGATGATCAGCGTCTCCTCCAGCGGCCAACGGCCGTGGGCTTCGCGGTCAATGCGCTCCAGCTGGCGTTCGGTCATTCCCGGATAGTGTTCCAGGGTCATGGCGCCCACCTTATCGGCCCCCTTTTTGTCGGCGGGTGCCATGTCGCGGACCAGGCCGACGAATACGCAGACGCCGCCGATGGCGGTGTTGCCGCCGGTCAAGCGACCCAGTTCGGCGCCCACGTCGAAGTCGTCGCGTTGGACCCGGATCACCGCCTATCCCCCGGTCACCGGCGGAAAGAACGCCACTTCGTCGCCGGGCTTCACGGGATGATCCAGCATGGCGTATTCCTGATTGACCGCGACCCTCACCGCCGCCATGTCGCCCAACGCGTCGGCCGGGCCGCCGCCCCGCTCGCGGATCCAGTCGATCAAGGCTTGGACGGTGGTCACCGTTCCGGGCGGC
This sequence comes from uncultured Rhodospirillales bacterium, assembly GCA_937127205.1. Lineage (GTDB taxonomy): Bacteria > Pseudomonadota > Alphaproteobacteria > Rhodospirillales > Defluviicoccaceae > CAKZLS01. Next base: position 17,011 of record CAKZLS010000554.1, on the reverse strand, counting down.
GCCACCTGTTCCTCGGCGCGCCCCGCCTTCTCCCGCAGCCAAGCAAAGTAAAGGACCTTCACCGTGTCACCTCGGATCCACGACAGTCGTCCATCCAGACCACTAGCTGGCGTCCCGCGCTGGGTCGGTGTGCTTCACCGGCGCCGGGCGTTCGGATTGCTCAGCGGGCGGAACCGGCTCGCAATCGGGGCTCACATGCCTGAGACCGGCGCGCAGGTAGTCGTAGCCGGTGATCAATGTCAGTGCCGCCGCCGCCCACAATCCATAGACGCCGATCATCGTGGTCGAGAGAGGTCCGAACATCGGGCCGACGTCGCCGACAATCAGGAACCCGATGGCCACCATCTGAATGCCCGTTTTCCATTTGGCCAGACGGGTGACCGGCATGCCCACCCGCAGTTCGGCCAGATACTCGCGCAAACCCGAGACGGTAATCTCGCGGCACAGGATGACCGCCGCGGGAAGAATGTGAACGCCCGACAACCGGTCGATCCCCACCACCATGAGCAGGAGCGACGCCACCAGGAGCTTGTCGGCGATGGGATCGAGCATGCGGCCGAAGCGCGATTGCTGCTTCCAGGTACGCGCCAGATAGCCATCGAGGAAGTCGGTCACGCAGGCGACGGTGTAGACGCCGAGCGCCAGCCACGCTGCCCACGCGGCATTCACCAACAACAGCAGGCACACCACCGGGATCGCGACGATCCGCGACAGCGTCAGAACGTTGGGCAGATTGGTCTCCATCACCTCACCGGATTAGCCACACATCATAATCAGGCGGCATTCTATCGCTCAGGGTGGAACCATTCATAGATCTTATTCGCGATGGCGCCGCTGATTCCTTCCACCGCCTCCAGATCGGTCCGTCCCGCCTCGGCAACCGCACGCGCCGAGCCGAAGTGATGGAGCAACGCCTTCTTGCGCCTAGCACCGATCCCCGGGATCTCGTCCAGTGGCGATTTCTTGAGCCCGGCGGACCGTTTGGCCCTATGCGTGCCGATGGCGAAGCGGTGGGCCTCGTCGCGCAAACGCTGCAGAAAATAGAGCACGGGGTCGCGGGCATCCAAGGCGAACGGAGAACGTCCGGGCAGGAAAATCCGCTCCCGGCCGGCATTGCGCTCCGGTCCCTTGGCGATACCGGCGACGGCGATGTCGTCGACCCCCAAGTCCTGGAATACATCGACCGCGACGCCGAGCTGGCCGGCCCCGCCGTCCACCAAGACCAGCTGCGGCCATTGACCCAGAGTGCGGTCCGGATCCTCCTTGAGGGCGCGCGAGAAGCGCCGGGTCAGGACCTCGCGCATCATGGCGTAGTCGTCGCCCGGCGCGATCCCCTTCTCTCCGCCCCGGATGGTGAACTTGCGATAGGCGTTCTTGATCAATCCCTCGGGGCCGGCGACGATCATGGCGCCGACCGCATCGGTGCCCGAGACATGGCTGTTGTCATAGACTTCAATGCGCTCAGGCGCCTGGTCGAGATCGAACGCGGTTGCCAATCCGTCCAACAGCCGGCGCTGAAGCGCGCTTTCGGACAGCCGCCGGCTCAGCGCCTCACGCGCATTGTTCAGCGCGTGCTGGATGACAGCCTTCTTGTCGCCCCGTCGCGGCACCGCCAGTTGGACCCGCCGGCCGCCGAGGACGGACAGCGCCTCGGCCACCAGCGCCTGGTTGGGCAGGGCGTGGCTGAGCAGAACCGAGGGCGGCGGGGTGCGCGGCGCATAGAACTGGCCGACAAAGGCTTCCAGCACCGCGTCCACTCCATCCTCGCGGGCATGCGCCGGATAATAGGCCCGGTTGCCGTGATTGCACCCGGCGCGAAAGAAGAACACCTGGATACAGGTTTGGCCGCCCGCCTGATGCGCGGCGACGACGTCCGCCTCGCCGATACCGGCGAGATTGATGTCCTGGTGAGACTGCACCGCCGTGAGCGCGCGGATGCGATCGCGGTATCCGGCGGCTTCCTCGAATGCCAGGGCGTCGCTGGCCTGTTCCATTTTTCGGGCCAGGTTCTGCTGGATGCGCTGGCTGTCGCCGCGCAGAAAGGCATGGGCCTGCGCCACCAGCGCACCGTATTCGGCTTCGTCGACGCGGCCGACGCAAGGCGCCGCGCAGCGCTTGATCTGATAGAGCAGGCACGGCCGGGTGCGCGACGCGAACACCGAGTCCGAGCAGGTGCGCAGCAGGAACGCACGCTGCAGTACCGCCAACGTTTGGTTCACCGACCACGCCGAGGCGAACGGCCCGAAATACTCACCGGCGCGCGTCTGGGCACCCCGGTGCTTGAGCACGCGGGGATAAGGGTGATCTCCGGTGACCAGGATCGAGGGAAAAGATTTGTCGTCTCGCAGCAGAATATTGTAGCGCGGTTTAAGCTGCTTGATCAGGTTGGCTTCGAGCAGAAGCGCCTCGGCCTCGGTGTGGGTCCCGACGAATTCCATGGACGCCGTCTGCGCCACCATTCGGTGAAGGCGCGACCCGAGCCGCTGCGGCCGGGCGTAGCTGGAAACCCGCTTTGCGAGGTTCTTGGCTTTCCCCACATACAAAGCATCGCCGTCCTCGTTCATCATTCGGTAGACCCCAGGGGTCTGGGGCAACCCACGGAGGTAGGATTCGATCACGGGAACGCCGGCGACGGGACGATCGGACGCGTTGGATTGAGGTTCGGGCTCCATGCCAACTATTTGATCACAGCAACAGGTCCGGTCAACAGCGCTTTGGGAAACCTGTCTAACGGTTCAATTTCTATAGTGAAACAGTCGAAGGAGTCTGTGGACAAATCTGTTGAAACATTTGCATCGGCAAACGATGGCGCTGACCACTTCCCGCACATACGGATATGGCCAAAAAACTTGGACGAAATTTTAATGCATTGATGTCGAACGGTTTTTGTTCGAAATCGAGAAACCGAGCCTACACGATCACAATCATTCCCCGTTTGCGGGTTGTATGGTCGCATGGCCTGCGGCCCTGTGTACAACTTCAGGCGGCAGGACCGGGATCGGCCACCCGCAGCCTGTCACAAACCTGTAAAAACCGAGACGTTACGGAGTTGTTGAGAATCGTTCGATCTCTACGCCGACGCTGGTGACGTCGGGAAAGACATCCAGCTTTTCGATCCGTACCCTCACCGATCGGACCCGCCAATCCTCGAGACACATTGTCGAGATCTCTTCGGCCAGGGTCTCCACCAAGTTGATATGCCCCCGCGACACGATCTCGCGAACGCCGGTGGTGATCCGTTCATAGCAAACGACGTTGGAAAGGCTGTCATCAAGATCCCGCCCTTCCCGCACGGCAAGGTCCAAGTTGATCCGTACTCGTTGGGCGTCGGTGTGTTCATGGCGGTGGACACCGATCTTGCAGAACAGGACAAGGTCGCGAACAAAAACGTGGCGAACGGCGTTTCGCGCGTCGGCGATATGCAACGGTTGAACTGTGTTCGCGGCATCGACGGTCATAGGAAACTCTCTCGCTTGGCCCGGTCCATGGCTAATTCCTTGTCGGCAGAACCGCTAGCGGACCGAGCCCAGCCAAGATGCTGGCCACTATTCGGTGTGATCACCTGCCCTGTCATCAACCGTACGTCGAGGATGAAACGCACGGCAGCGTTAATTTCCTGCTGCGTCACTCCAATGTGAAAGTCGCAGCAAAGTGTCAGAATACGTTCGACGGCCCGATGAACAATACGGCCATATAGCCCACATACGCCACAAGAAACAGAGCGCCCATCATACGGCCGAACCGAACCCGGGCCAACAGGAACGGCATGAACGCGAGGGTCGCCGCCAACATCACCCAGACGTCGAAGGTCTGGATCTGCTCTGCCACATGGAACGGTGCCGCGACCGCCACGCCTCCGCCCACGCAAAGCATATTGAACAGATTGCTGCCAACCACATTACCGACCGCTATGTCGGAATGGCCGCGAAGCGCGGCCACGACGGACGCCGCCAGTTCCGGCAGCGACGTGCCGATCGCAATCAAACTCAGGCCGATCACTGCCTCCGACACGCCCGCCGCGCGAGCCAGCACGACGCTTCCCTTGACCAGCAGGTCCGCGCCCAAGGCAACGCCCGCGAGGCCCGCGACAACGGCAACCCAAAGTATCCACGTCGCCGCGGTGATTTCTCCCACTTCGGCCGCTTCCTGAGCCAGACGTTCGGCCGAGACGTCCGATTGGCCTCGTGTTTCCTGCCAGTAGGAGCGGGCGAGGAACGCGAGCAGCAGGACCAATAGCGCCACGCCGACTTCCCGGCCGACGAACCCGTACCAGAGCAGGGCGGCAAAGAGCAGTGTGACAGCCAGCAAGGTCAAACCATCGCGAACGAGCGGATTGGATCGAGCCGCAATGGGAAGGACAAGTCCGGAAACGCCGATGATCAGCAATAAATTGGCGACGTTGCTGCCGACGATATTACCGACGGCGATATCGGGCGAGCCCGAAAAGGCCGCATCGAGGCTCACGACCAGTTCAGGCAGCGACGTCCCGAACGCCACGATCGTCATGCCGATAACGAGCGTCGATATTTGCAAACGACGCGCGATCGCCACCGATCCCCTTAGCAGCACCTCCGCACCGCCAAGCAGCAGCACGAAACCGCCAATAACCTGAACATATTCCATCCGTCCGAGCTCCGCGGGCACCCGCGCCCTCCGGAGATCAGAACCGCAACTCCGGGAACCCGGTTCCTTTGCCACGCGGGGTTCGGTCAAGGCAAGCCCGAACATCCCCCAAGTTCGATTTCCGTACAGCCTTCCCACAGCCCGATCCAAGCAATCCGGAGGGGTGCCATAACGGATCGCGATATAGGAATATTATCTTGACATGCTCATTAATGTTCCTTATTTGTTCTTTTCAATCAGATTGTTTGGAGGTAGTATCTATGACCGAGAAACTGCTTATCGGCCTTGCGATCGGCACCACCTGCGCCGTCGCGGCGTATCTCAATGTTCCATGGCAAGAGATTCTAAAAGCCGTTACCGAAGTGGTGCGGTAGCGAGTAAATCCCCTTAATCGCGATGTTGCCGTAAAAGAAACCGACTGCGCTTGGCAGCCTATTTCTTTGAGCGGCAACCGTCGCTTGCCTTTCATTGCGCGAGACCCATCCGCTCGAACGTGCACTGACTTCCCGCGCCCCAAGTACCATCCTCATGGTTCCCGCAAAATCCCTAATATCCCGTGATTTCCGGGTTATGGCACACGGTCGACGTGTCCGGCAGTCGCCCCTGATACAGACCACCGGCAAGAATCTGTATTGACAGGGATTTAAATGTTCACTATTTGTTCTCATCAGGCGACGGGCACTCTACCGCTCAAGCTTATGATCCGAATACTCGGATGGATCCATTGTCGGCATTCTCACCTTGGAAAATCCCGACAAAGGCAGACCGAAAAGTACGACGATCATCGCCACGGCAGGACAACGATCCGGTCGGGCAGGTTTCGAAACAACAAAAAGAACATTTAGGCAACATCCGCGGGATCACGTATCCAACGTTCCTAACACAGGGAGTGGAACATGATCGACGCCATCACACTTGAAACGGCCCACCACCTGGGTGACGCTCTTGCCTCTATGCACCGCCTGCGTCATCGGGTGTTCGTGGAACGACAAAAGTACCAAGTTCCCACCTATCGCAATATGGAGTGGGACCAGTTCGATACGCCCGCCGCCGTGTACCTGGTCTGGCGGGATGAAGACGGAGAAGCCCGGGCCGTTACCCGGCTCATTCCGACGACCCTTCCGTACATGATTCAGGAGCTATGGGCGGACCTGGTAGATGGACAGACGTTGCCGTCGGACGAAAACGTCTGGGAGGCAACGCGCTTCGGCATCGACCGCGGCCTTTCTCCCGACAAGAGACGGGAGGTCCTTGGAGAACTGGTGTGCGGCTGCCTTGAGTTCGGTCTACGCAACGATATCGCTGAATTTCTGTGCGTTATGCCGATCCAGATCATCAATGGCGCCATCCGCGCCGCGGGCGTCACCGTCGATGTCCTTGGCGAGCCGAAAAAACTCGGCGGCCTTCCCGTGGTTTCCGGGCGGGTCCACATCACACGCCAAGCCCTGCTCAGTGCACGCCACTTCTATGGCCTCAAGAATCCCGTCCTCAACGTCGCGGGTGAGCGTCCGATCCCTCAAATCACGTCCTCCCCGGCGGCGCCACGGATATCCACGAGCTCGGACCGACGCACGGGCACCTCGCATGGCCCTGCAATTGATCCATACACCCTCGGATGCGATCAATACATCGCGCCACACTTGAAGGCCGGCACGGTACCGGCTGTCGGATCCTGCGGCTTCTGCTATCTCGGAAAGCACGCGCTGTCGGTCGCAACCGTCGATGAACCGAAAAACGATTGGCCTATTCCGTTTCCTCCACCGCCCTACACTTACGCCGGTTCCCTATCCACCCAAGGCGGGTAGCGGGTACCGCGTAGGATTCACTCAGGCGAGGCGCTCACTCCCGAGCTCGGGATGGGCGTCTCGCCAAGTGACCGAACTCGCTCGCGATTTCCCGATACATCTTCTGTTTGAATTCGACGGCAAGTTCCGGAAGGTCGTCCAACGGCACCCATCGCCATGCGTTGAATTCCGGATGCTTGCTTGCCGCAAGATCTATATCGGCGTCCGATCCCGTAAAGTGGAGAGCGTACCAGCGCTGCTGCTGCCCTCTGTACCTCCCGCTCCAAACCTTGTTGGCGATTTCCTCTGGAAGGTCGTAGCGAAGTTTGCGAGACGACTTGGCGACGATCTCGGCCTTGCCGGTACCGATCTCTTCCGCCAATTCACGAAGCACGGCCGCCTTGCGCTTCTCGCCTGACTTGACCCCACCTTGCGGCAGTTGCCATGCGTCGACCGCCGTATCGATCCGACGCGCCACGAACACTAAGCCTTGCTGGTTGAAGAGCACCGCCCCCACGCCCTTTCGGTAGGGCCGGCGCTTGCCCGGTCGGGCGGTGTTAGCAGATTGTTTTGTCACGAGAGGAATAGGCTCACGGAAGAAATTGGCGGTCAACGACGGCGGAGGCTGGCGCCAGCACATAGTCCTTTTCCTTAAGCGTGGCCACCCATTTGGCGAGGCTGGCAATCGCCACCGGATAAGGCCGCGCAAGCCCTACTGCCACGGATCGCTTGCGGGCGATGCTCTCCAATCGGGCCAGCTGTGCCTCAATAGCACTCTCGGAGGGTTTGGCATCGAGCTCGACATCGACAATCACCCGCGGAAGCCCGATCTCCGTGGCAATCCCGGGAGCCAAGCTGTGCGAAGCACCGGCCGCCTCCACATACATCACGCCACGGCTGTTCAAGGTTTCCAGTACCGGCCTGAGGCGGCCTTCATCTCTCGAAAATTTCGAACCCATGATGCTGATGACGCCGGCGAAGCCGGTAAGCCGCCCGAGCAAATGTTCGAGACGGACGAGGTTCTCTTCTGTATCGAGTGTGGTAAGCAGAGCATTCGGTCCGGGGTCATCGAACGGAAAGTCAGCCGGTTCCATGGGAATGGACAGAAGCACTTCGTGTCCCGCCCGCCGAGCCATCTCAGCCCACTTCTCCAAGTTTGGTGCGTCCGGATGAAAGCCGAGAGTAACGGGGCCGGGCAGCCGAGCTATGGCGGCCTCGGTGGCAACCGCACTGAGCCCAAGGCCCGTCACGATAATCGCCAACCGCGGACGATCATCGCGGCTGACAAACGGCCGTGAATACACACGCCATGCCATGCGGCCGTCTTCGGCGATCTTGGGAAGCGCGAGATCGCCTTTCTGTTCCAGCAGAGCGGGGTCTGCGGCATTGACGGCCGTTTCATCGCGCGCGGCAAGGGGGGCTCTCGAATAGGCTGCCGCGGTAACCGAAGGCATCACGACGCCATCCAGCCCGACCGTCACCCGTGGTCCGGCCTCCGCGCCCTCACCATCACCGGGCACACTTGGCTTTTTGTCTGACGAGACCCCAGGCGGCGTAAGCACACCTTCACGAACGGTGTCATCGCGGTCCGAAAGCTCCACCTCGACCACCGTCGCCGACCCACGGTCAATGTCGGCTCTGAGGAAAAGCCATCCACCCGCCACCAGGGCGACAAGAACAATGACACAGGCGGCGGCTCCGCCGATCAGGGCAAGGCTAGATTTTTTTCGCGCGTCCAAAGCCATGGCGTCGTTGGTGCCTCAGAATATCGCCACCACATACCCGCTTTGGCGTTGAAAAACCAGCCTTATCCTCAACCGCGTTACCCGTCGGAGGTTGGCGCCTTATTGCCGAACAGCGCTAGTCCCCGCACCAGATCCAATGCCCTCTGCAGCTGATAATCCTTGGCGGTCGCCTGTGCCTGGGTTTCTTCTGTGTCTTCGGCACCGTCAGAACTTGCACCTTCGTCATCGACGCCTTCGGTTTCCTCTTCCTCCTCGATCGTATAGTCCAGGGCCCCTCTCAGGTCGGCTTCGCGGCGGCTCTGGGGTTGATCGATGGACTCGATTCGGGCTTGCGGGACAACGATATCCGGCTCGATACCCACCGCCTGAATGGATCGGCCGGATGGCGTGTAGTATCGCGCGGTGGTCAGCCTCATGGCGCCCCGGCCGCCAAGCGGGATGATTGTCTGTACCGAGCCCTTGCCGAAGGACTTGGTGCCAAGGAGGATGGCCCGTCCATGATCCTGCAGGGCGCCGGCAACGATCTCGGAGGCCGACGCAGAACCGGCATTGATGATCACCACTACCGGCAACCCGTCAGCCACATCACCCGGGCGGGCATTGAAACGCTGAGCATCACCGGGGCGGCGTGACCGGGTGGATACGATCTCTCCCTTCTCGAGAAAGGCGTCCGAAACCGCGATCGCTTGGGAAAGCAGGCCACCGGGATTGTTGCGGAGATCAAGAACAATCCCTTGCAGCTCACCGCCGGCCTCTTCCTCGAGCTTTTCTATTGCCTCCGAGATGCCCGGCCCGGTCTGCTCACTGAATGAACTGACCCGCACATAACCCACCTTACCCTCGAGGCGGGAGCGCACGGATTGAATTTTGACGATTGCACGGGTGATCGTTACATCGAACGGATCGCGGCCATCGCGGCGGATTGTCAACTTGATTTTGGTATCCACCGGGCCGCGCATTTTTTCGACCGCTTCCGAGAGGGTAAGGCCGAGGACCTGCTCGCCGTCGATGTGGGTCACCAGATCGCCCGGTTCCAACCCGGCGCGGAAAGCGGGCGTGTCATCAATGGGCGACACGACTTTTACCAGCCCGCCTTCCATGGTTACCTCAATACCCAAGCCGCCGAAAGATCCGTGGGTCTGGACCTTCATTTCGCCGTACCGCTTGGCGTTCAGGTAACCGGAATGGGGATCCAGCGCGGTCAGCATGCCATTGACTGCCGCCTCGATCAGTTCTTCGTCACTGGCTTCTTCCACGTAATCGGAGCGCACCCGTTCAAAGACGTCGCCGAATAGATTCAGCATCTCGTAGGTGTCGGCGGGAGAGTCGGATTTGTCCTCCGCGAAAACCGCGGAAGATGCCATCAACGTTACCGCGACAACGGCAGTCAGCATGCGAAAATTCATCCACTTACCTTTACTTCTTCCTTGGTGAGCCAGGGGAGGGGATCGACCGGCCGGTTATTCCGGCGCAACTCAAAGTACAATTGTGGTTTGCCTTCTTCCGACCGTCTCATGACGCCAACCGGCTCACCACCAAACACCAACTGGCCCACCACAGTATCGACCTGAGAAAGACCAGCCAACAACGTATGATATCCCTCGCCGTGATCGGTAATCAAGACCTGCCCGTAACCGCGGAACGGTCCGGCGAAAACCACACGGCCGTCATAGGGTGCGATCACCTGCGCGCCGGTCCGCGTTTCGATGGAAATACCCTTGCTGGTCAACCCGGAATCCGTGGACGCGCCGTAGCGGGCGACCACCTGGCCCACCACGGGATACGAGAGGCTGCCACGGGCCTTGGTGATGGGCAGGACATCCGCGTCGGTGGGAGGGACCAACACCACGGGCGCGCCCGTGGGCGTGGAGACCCGCAGCCGTGCCTGGGCCTCTTCGCGCGCCTTGGCCTCCATCCTGGCCTCTATCTCGAGACGCGAAACCAAGTCGCGCAGATCGCCAGCCTCCGATGACAGGCGCTTAACGCGTGCGGCGGTTTCGCGGCTCTTGGCGCTGACTTGGCGTTGCAGGTCGGTTTTGGCTGCGAGCGCGGCGTCGAGTTCGTTTCTCTCCGACTCGAGAGCGTCGCGGGCGGTGCCGAGCTCCCTCTGGCGCTCGAACACATCGCTGCGCAGCGTGGCCAACTGGTCAAGCTGGCGCTGCAACGTATCAACGCGCCGTTCGATCTCGCCGACGGCGGCCCGCAAGAGGATACCCCCGCGCACCGCATCGGCGGGGCTCATGGGATGAGCGGCGATGGCGGCCACCGGGTGACGCGCCAACCGCTGCAACGACATCAGAACGCTGGACGCGTATTCACGGCTGCGCGCGAGCCACGCGATCGTTTCGGCCTCTTCTCCCTCAAGATGCGCAAGCCGCGATTCAAGCTGGGAGATCTGCGCCTCACGACTTTGGATGGTCGCCGCGCTCTTCACCAGTTCGCGCCGAATGCGTTCGCTTTCCTTGGCCAGGCTCGCCGCTTCGCGGTCCAGCCGGGAGTGCGCCGCCCGGTTTTCCTGAATAGCGCGCTCCACACCTTGCAAGCGCTTGCTGGGAGCATCCACATCGGCAGCCGCGGCGGGCTGGCACAGACCCACCGCGCCGGCAATTGCGATCATCATGCACGGGGCGGCGAACAGACCGATCCTGTTTCGCCGCCATCGCGACGGTCCGGATGGGCTGTTTCCGGAAATCCGAAACCGCCTGTTACTTGAACTCCAACATGCTGTCATCCCACATCTCTGCGGCATCGTAGCCGAGTAGATTGGCAACGGAGGCGGCCACATTACTTAGCCCGTAATCGTTGCCCTTGCGCAACCCGATCGAGACGTTGGTCTGATTATCATAATATATCAGCGGAACCGGGTTGAGAGTATGGCTGGTCTTGGCTTTGATGGACGAATTCTCGTTGGTCTTTGGCTTTCCGGTCTTTTTGTCGACCTCATACATCTCGTCGGCGTTGCCGTGATCCGCGGTGATCAGCGCGACGCCGCCCAATTCGTCGATCACCGGTAGCAGCCGCCGCAAGGCGAGATCGACCGTCGCAATGCCGATCAGTGCCGCATCGAAGATGCCGGTATGCCCGACCATGTCGCCATTGGCATAATTGACCCGCGCGAAACGGTACTTGCCGGTCCGGAGTTGACGGATCAGTTCATCGGTGATCTCCGCCGCCTTCATCCACGGGCGCTCTTCGTACGGCACCACGTCCGACGGGATTTCGATGTACTCTTCCAGCTCGTCGCTGAACTTGCCGCTGCGATTGCCGTTCCAGAAATAGGTTACGTGGCCATACTTCTGTGTCTCGGATATGGCCAACTGAGTGACGCCTTCCTCGGCCAAATACTCGCCCAGAGTGTTCCGGATCGACGGCGGCGGCACGAGGTAGAGTTTCGGGATGTGAAGATCACCGTCGTACTCCAGCATCCCGGCATACACGACCTGTGGGTAGCGCACGCGATCGAACACCGCAAAGTCCTCTTCCTCGAAGGCGCGGGTGATTTCGATGGCCCTATCGCCACGAAAGTTGAAGTAGACGACGCTGTCGTTGTTCTCGATCCTGCCCACGGGCTCGCCGTCCTTGGCGATAATAAAGGGCGGCAGATCCTGGTCAATGGTGCCCGGATACTGATCGCGTAGCGCCTTGATCGCCTCGGCCGCCGAATTGAACTGCGGCCCTTCACCCAATACGTGGGTGTGCCACCCCTTCTCCACCATGCTCCAGTTGGCGTCGTAACGGTCCATGGTGATGTTCATCCGGCCGCCGCCACTGGCGATGGCCGCGTCGAAGGTGTCATCGTTGAGCTCGGCGAGAAACACTTCGAAGGGCTCCACATAGTCGAGCGCCGATGTTTCCGGCACATCCCGGCCATCCAGCAGGATATGGATCCGCACCCGGTGCTGTCCCTCCTGCTTGGCCCGCGCGATCAGAGCCTTCAGGTGATCGATGTGGGAATGAACGTTTCCGTCCGAGAACAGTCCCAAGAGGTGAAACGTCGAATTCTTGGTCTTTGCATTGCCGATGACCTCTTTCCAGGACTCCTTTTCGAACAGTTCGCCCGAGTCGATGGCCTCCTTCACCAGCGATGCGCCCTGGTTATAGACTTGGCCGGAGCCCAGAGCATTGTGCCCCACCTCCGAGTTGCCCATGTCGTCGTCGCTGGGCATGCCGACGGCCGTGCCGTGCGCCTTCAAGGCAATGTTGTCGTAATCCCTGAACAGTCGATCGAGCACGGGCGTGTTGGCGGCGGCAAAAGCATTGCCCGCGGTATTGTTGCTCAAGCCAATGCCATCCATGACCACCGTTACAATGGGGCCCTTTATGCGCGCGAAGTTAGGGTTTTTCTTCAGCATCCTGATTCTCCCGACCTTTGGTAAGACGGCATCGAGCCTTGAAGGCAATCACTCTCCGAGATTTGCCGATTTTTTTGTCACTTCGGTAGAAGGGTGCATCCCTGCCAGCCCCTCATGACAGATGTAACCGATTCAGCGTGGCGGCAACACCCCCGCCGTTTCCGATCCTCGATCGATTATCACAAACGACAACGGGGCAGGACCGTATGGCTCACGGCCTCTGCCCCGCGTCGGTATTCAACGCCGGTTCGGCTCACATTCTGACAGCAGCATTACTTCATCAACCGACAAAGTCTAGCGCCGTCACCGTGCCTTCCGAACCTTCATGGTTGCGGCGAACCGCTCCAGCCCTAGCTTTGGGCCAGCGACTTACCGGTCGAATTGAGGTCGGCGCACGCCTCGGTGAGACGCTCGACCAGGGCCTCTTCCGCCGCCCGCAACCATTTGCGCGGATCGTAGAACTTTTTATACGGCGTGCCGTCGTCGGGATCGATCTGGTACTTGAAGGCTTTTGGATTGGCTTCAACGAATTTGCCGACAGCTTCCGAGAAGACGAACTGGGTGTCGGTATCGATGTTCATCTTGAACACGCCGTAGCTGACCGCTTCGGTGATCTGGCCCTTGTCCGACCCGGAACCGCCGTGGAAAACAAGATTGAGCGGGTTCGCGCCGGTGCCTTCTTTCTCCGACACCAGAGTCTGGGAATTCTTGAGGATTTCGGGACGCAGCTTGACGTTGCCCGGCTTGTAAACGCCATGAACGTTACCGAACGACGCGGCCACCGAGAACGATCCGATGGAGCTGAGTTGCTGGTAGGCCTGCAGAACATCCTCGGGCTGGGTGTAGAGCTTCGAGTTGTCGGCGCTCTCGTCGAACTCGCCGCCGATGCCGTCTTCCTCGCCGCCGGTCACGCCGAGCTCGATCTCGAGGCTCATGCCCATCGGGGCCATCCGCTTCAGGATACGGGCGCACTCATTGAGGTTCCATTCGATGGGCTCCTCGGACAGATCCAGCATGTGGGAGCTGAACAGCGGCTTGCCGGTCTCCTTGAAGAACACCTCGCCGTGATCGAGCATGCCTTCGACCCAGGGGATCAGCTTCTTGTTGGCGTGGTCGGTGTGCAGGATGACGCAGATTCCATAATGCTCCGCCATCATGTGAATGTGGCGCGCGGCCGATACGGCGCCGAGAACCTTGGCGAGCGTAGCGTCGGGAAATCCTTGTCCGGCATAGAACTGCGCACCGCCATTGGACAATTGGATAATGATATCGGACTTATTTTTCGCCGCGGCTTCGAGGACCCCGTTGATGGTGTTGGTGCCGGTTACGTTGACCGCCGGCAGCGCATAACCGCCTGCTTTGCAAGACTCCACCAGCGTTACGTAGTCGTCACCGGTTACAACGCCCGGTTTCAGGCCAACGGCACTGGATTTCAAAGCGGCTTCGCCCATGGTGTATTCCTCCTCTAGGGTTATGGAAAATCGGCCCGCACGCGAGCCTTTACGTATACGGTAAAATCCTATCGTTCCTGATACACGAGAAGTTGACTCGGATATTGGCGGCCCTTTCCCTTTGACGCAAGAGTTATGGACCTCCAAAGCGGTCGCCGGCTGTCAAAAACCGGGTGACTCACTCGACAATTATGCCTCAATTGCCACTCCGTGTTCGTTTTTGCCAAGAACCGACGCATAATGCGACCCGGATATCCCCCGAGGCCGCTCAGTGATATGCGGCGTCTGCGCCACCATCCAGTAGCGGCGCAAGGTTCGGCGGGGTTGGCAAATTGCATCTAACAAGAAACTTTTGTTGCACCCTCTGGCTTGGTTATCCCCAAGCCAATTAGCTTGTTTTGTTATACACGCCTGTTGTCGACGTGTGGACGGTTTTAAGCTTGTAGCCCGGCTCGCGTGTCGGTTTCGTCGGTTCTCACCGCTTGCGGCTGGCCCCACATTCGCTCCAGCGCGTAGAAAGCACGAACTTCCGGCCGGAACAAGTGTACAACGATATCGCCCGCATCGAGCAACACCCAGTCGCAATTCTCCTTACCTTCGATGGAAACGCCTTTCAGCCCGGAGCCTTTCAGCTTATCGCGCAGATGCTCCGCCATGGTTCCCACTTGGCGCCGCGACGTTCCAGTCGCAATAACCATGTAGTCGGCTATGGTAGACTTGCCCGCGAGCTCAATGACAACGACATCTTCCGCCTTGTCGTCCTCCAAGGACTGAGAGACCATTGTCAGTAATGCGCCCCCTGCCGGCGGCGTGTTTTTTTTCGCCCCTATGACCCGTGTCCCTTAAGCTTGAGCATTCGTTTCCTTTTTCGTCTCTGCTTTCGTCCCTGCCGATGCCCATTCGCCGCACTCGGCTCGAATTCGCGTTGCCGACTCGCTGTGCGGGCGTGTATGCAGAAAAATCCACGCCGGCACTGGCGCCTCCGACAATGCGCTTGCTCGGCTTTCCGGAAGCCGATACGCCGCGAACCGTCTCGCCGCCCGCCCCGACAACGCCCTTACAGAATAGGACGGACGCGTGAAAACCGCAATGGGAACCGATTCGAAGATTCTCCGCCAGTGTCTCCACCTCGGAATCTGACACAGATTGTCGGCGCCCATCAACCACACAAAACGCATACCGGGGAACTGCAGTTTCAAGGCATTTACCGTATCGGCGGTGTAATGCGTTCCCAAATACCACTCGATATCCGTAACATGGATTTTGAGATGGTTGGCCACCGCACGGGCCCGTTCTAGACGTTTGCGTAGCGGCGCCATGTCCGCCGCCGCCTTAAGTGGGTTTTGCGGCGAGATCATCCACCAGACCTCGTCCAGTTTCAAACGCCGCAGCGCGACGACCGAGATGTGGCGATGGCCGGCGTGGGCCGGATTGAACGACCCGCCCAAAATGCCGACCCGTTTTCCCGGACGGCGCCCCGGTCCAGAATCCAGCTGGCTGCTCCGGTGCATGCCAAACGGCCCGCCGCTATGAGACAGTCATCGCGGACAGCGAACAGCACCGACGCAACAACCCGATCACGGCCGGCATTGCCCGGTTCCGCGAACGACATACTTGAAGCTGGTCAGCTGCTCCACTCCCACTGGCCCCCGGGCATGAAGTTTGCCGGTAGAGATACCAATCTCGGCGCCCATGCCGAACTCTCCGCCGTCGGCGTACTGGGTCGAGGCATTGACCATCACAATGGCGCTGTCCAGCCGGTTCAGGAACGCTTCGGCAGCCGCGGCATCCTCGGTGATGATGGCTTCGGTATGCCCAGACGAATGCCGGTTCACATGCGCGATGGCATCGTCGACGCCGTCCACCAGCTTCACCGACAGGATCGCATCGAGATATTCGGTGTCCCAGTCCTCATCGGCGGCGGGGCCGATGCGGCTGTCGAGGGCCTGCGCCCCGGCATCGCCATCGTGGCGGGCGACACCTGGACCGCCTTCAAAGGTCAAAAAAGCCTCCAAGCGCTTTGGCGCGACGACAGCGCCTCCGAACACAATTCCCTGCTCTACCAAGAAAAAGCCCTCAGCCTCGCGGGCGAGCACGGCAAAGCGCTCCGCTCCGACGGCGACGCTGCCGGCGCCCTAGACGCTGCCTCCGAAGTCGTCGAAGCCACCTACGAGTACCCGTTCCTTTCGCACACCAACTTGGAGCCCCAGAACACCACCGCCCTCTATCGGGACGGCGTCATGAACATCTGGAGCCCCACCCAAAACGCCATCAACGGGCACGAGCTGGTAAAGGACCTCTTCCAACTTGAGGACGACGCCGTAAAGATCGACATCACCCGCATCGGCGGCGGCTTCGGCCGACGCCTCATGTCGGACTTCATCTGCGAAGCCGCTGCCATCGCCCACAAGCTCGAAGGCACGCCCGTCAAAGTCACTTGGACCCGCGAGCAAGACATGCAGCACGACTACTACCGGGCCGCCGGCTGGCACCACCTCAAAGGCACCGTCGACAGCGACGGAAAAATCGCCGCCTGGTCCGACCACTTCATCACCTTTGGACTCAACAGCGAGGAAAAGACCGGGCGCGGAGCGGGCATGTCCAGCGACGAGTTTCCCATCCGCTTCATCGACAACGCCCATCTGAGCCAAACCATCCTTAGCACCAACGTGCCCATGGGCTGGTGGCGAGCCCCCGGCAGCTGCGCCATCGCCTTCGCCACCCAAGGCTTTATCGACGAGCTCGCCGCCCAGGCCGGCCGCGATCCGCTCCAATTCCGGCTCGACCTGCTCGGCCCCGACCGGGAAGTGAAACCTGGCGGCAAACGCGGGCCCGTCTACGATTCCGGACGCATGAAAAACGTCCTTCGCCTCGCCTCCGCAAAAGCGGGCGGGGGAAAAAAGCTCCCCAAGGGCAGCGGCCAAGGCATCGCCTTCCACTTCAGCCACCGCGGATACGTGGCCGTGGTCGCGGAGGTCACCGTGGCGCCAGATGGCTCCCTCGCCGTCGACAAGCTCGTGGCCGGTGTCGACGTAGGCCCCATCCTCAACCTCTCC
>CAKZLS010000553.1 GCA_937127205.1 uncultured Rhodospirillales bacterium | reverse complement strand
GAAAGCCGACGCCGAAACCCCGCAAACCGAACCGTCCGGCGAAAACCAAGGCTCCTCCTCCTCCACCGCCGCCCCCTGCGCCGGCGCCGGAGCCTGTAAAGGAGCCACCCCCCGCCAACCCATCTCAGCCCAATCCCGGAGCCGGATCGACCGCCCAGGTCGCTTTCGCCTCGGCCTTAACAAAGTCTCCCGCCGGCCATGGCGCCGGATCGGCCGGTGCGCGCAAGGGGACGCGTTTTCAGTTGGGGGCGCCCGGAAATCCGATTCCCAAGTATCCGGAGCGCGCCCGGCGCCAGGGGTACGAGGGGCGGGTGGTGCTCGCCGTCGAGGTTTCCGAGGAGGGAAAACCGTTGTCCGTGCGCATCGCCCAAAGCAGCGGATACAGCGTTTTGGACAATGCGGCTGAGAGAACCATCCGCCGCTGGCGTTTTCAGGCGGCGGTGGGCGCGTCGGAAAACCAAAGGGCGCTCATCAACGTTCCCATAACATTCAGGCTCAAAGACTCTTAATGCCAGGTGGCTGCGGAGGCTTACTTCATGCTCTCGGTCCAGTCCTTGTACATGGTGTACGCCCGGTCCTTGAGAACATCGCCGATGATGCGTCCGCTATAAAACGGGGCGGCGGCGGCGACCGTGGGACTATCGAGGTGAATCTGCCTAATGCCCAACTCTATGAGGTCCGAGATGGACGCGCCATACACGACCTCGGAGATGCCGGTCCAAATGATCGCGCTCTTGCACATGGGGCACGGCTCGGCGGTGGTGTAGAGAGTGAGCGTTCGCCAATCGACGTCGGGGTGCAGCCGCGCACACTCGATAATCGCCGAGATTTCGCCGTGGAGGATGGGGTTGTCGCTCTTTTGGTTCAGTCCGCGGCAGAGGATCCGGTCGTCGCCGCGATCCACCAGGGACGCCGCGAACGGACTATGGGCTTCATGGGCCCAGTCCAGCACCAAGGCCATGTGACGCTCGTGCCGCGATCGCTCGTCCTCGTCAAGCGCGGCTGCGGGAACAAAGACGGTCTCGTTTCGGTCCACTGGTGTGCGCCTCATCCTCGCGACGTGTTCCGCAAGGCGTCGAGACTCCAGGGGCCGCCGCCCGCGAAAACCAGGTACAGAAAGACGAAGCAATACAGAATCGCCGCGTCGCCGCCATTCAAAACGGGGTAGAAACTCCGAGGAGCATGGGCGATGAAGTAGGCCGAGGCCATCAGCCCGGACAACACGAACGCGACCGGACGGGTAAACAGCCCGAGAACAAGCAGCGCGCCGCCAAAAAGCTCAAGAACCCCGGCGATGCCACTGAGTGACAAGAGGTCGGGCATCGGTTTATCGGACGGCGGAAAACCAAGAATTTTTTGAGTCCCATGGGCCATGAATATCAAGGCCGACACAATGCGAAGCACGCTCAGAACACGCGGTGCCCAAGCGGCCGTTAAGGTCTCCAGTGGCATGCTCTTATCCTCTTTAACAAACCTAAGGTTGCTTTTTGCTGATAGTCACCGCATCCCTGTGACCGTTTCATGGTTGATTGAGCAGGGGCATCAGCGCGCGTAGGGGTTCTTGCCCTTGCGGGTGAACAGCCTCAGCGGCACGCCTTCCAGATTGAACTCGTTGCGCAAACCGTTCACGAGATAGCGGACGTAGGCTTCGGGGAGTTCCTCGGGGCGGCTGGCGAACACCACGAAGGTGGGGGGGCGGGTTTTGGCTTGGGTCATGTAGCGCAGCCGCAACCGCCTGCCGCGGGCCAAGGGCGGCGGGTGGCGGTCGGTCATGTCCTGAAGCCAGCGGTTGAGCGGGCCGGTGGGCACGCGGCGGTTCCAGGTGTCGTAGACGCCGAGAACGGTGGGCAGGAGGCGGTTCAGGCCCTTGCCGGTCAAGGCCGAGCAGGTGACCATGCGGATCCCTTTGATCTGCGGCAGCGAGGTTTCCAGCCGGTCTTTCAGTTGGCGAAGGCAGCCGGACCGATCCTTGACCAGGTCCCACTTGTTGATCACCAGGATCAGCGCGCGGCCTTCGTCGACCACATTGCGGGCGATGGTGAGATCCTGCTTTTCCAGTCCCAGCGTGCCGTCGAGCACTAGCACCACCACTTGTGCATACTTCACGGCGCGGAGCGTATCGGTGCTGGACAGTCCCTCCAGCTTTTCCGTCACCTTGGCCTTGCGGCGGAGCCCGGCGGTATCGATCAGCCGCAGCGTGCGGCCCTGGAAAGTCCACGAAATGGAAATAGCATCGCGGGTGATCCCGGCCTCGGGGCCGGTCACCAGCCGATCCTCGCCCACCAGCCGGTTGATCAGCGTCGACTTCCCCACATTGGGACGGCCCACCACGGCCAGTTGCAAGACGCCGCCATCCTCGTCGTCAGCGTCACCGTCACCAGCGTCCGCGCCTTCGTCTTCTACTTCCGGCGCTGCGTCATCGGCTGTTTCCGGTTCGGGTTTCACATATTCGGCGAGGACGTCGTACAGCTCGCCGAGGCCTTCGCCGTGTTCCGCCGAGAGCGGCAGCGGGTCGCCCAATCCGAGGGCATAAGCCTCCAGCTTGCCGGCTTCGCCGGCCCGGCCTTCGCATTTGTTGGTCGCCAGGATAACCGGTGTCGCATGGCGGCGCAGCCGCTCCGCGAACTCGGTATCGAGCGGTGTGACGCCGGCCCGGGCATCCACCAGGAACACCGCCACGTCGGCCTGGAGAAGAGCTTGCTCGGTCTGGCGCAGCATCCGCGCCTCGAGCGCGTCGCCGCCGGCGTCGTCGAAACCGGCGGTATCGATCACGGTGAACCGGAGATCGCCGAGACGGCCTTCGCCGTCGCGGCGGTCGCGGGTGACGCCGGGACTATCGTCGACGATGGCGAGGCGTTTGCCCACCAGCCGGTTGAACAGCGTCGACTTGCCGACGTTGGGGCGGCCCACAATGGCGACCGTAAAGGCCGGCACTGGGCGAGGCGTTCGGGGAGGCATGATATTATCTCAGTGCGACGAGGTCGGCGTTGTCGCTCAGCAAGAAAAGCGTGCCGTTGGCGACGATGGGCGCCACCGACACCGCGTCGGGAACTTCTTGTATCCCAAGCACCTTTCCGGTGTAGGGCGACAAGGCCATGACATCGTCGTTGGATCCGGCGACAATCAGTCGGTTGCTGGCGAGAATGGGACCGGTCCACAATATCGGGTCTTCCAAATCCTCTTCGTCCTCATACGCAGGAAGCGGCGTGACCCAGTAGATCCGGCCGTCGTCGCGGCTCAGCGCGACCAGCTCGTTTTCGTTGGTGAGCATGAAGATATAGTTGCCGGCAACCCACGGTGCCTGAAGTCCGCCGAGTTCCTTGTCCCAGATACGCCGACCGGACCGCAGGTCGATGGCCGCCATCTGGCCGCTGTGGCTAATGGCATAGACGCGGCCGCGATCGATCACCGGCGCGGCACGGATCTGTGCCAAGGATCCGAGTTCATCCGTCCGGCGCGTGGAGGTCAGCGAATCGCTCCAAAGGACCCGCCCGGTTTCCACTTTCAAGGCGACCAACTCTCCCGACGAGAATGGCGCCACCACGACGCCGGAGTCGACGGCCGGACTGGATCCGCCCAGCAGATTGGCGATTTCGACGATGGCTTTATGGTTCCACAGCTCGTTACCGTCGTGAATGCTGAGCGCGTGGAGGGTGTTGTCGATGCTGATGGCGAAGGCCCGCCCGCCCCGGACCGCCGGCGGCGAATGGAACGGCGCGCCAAATCTCTCGCGCCACAGCTCTTCTCCGCTGCCGGCATCCAGAGCGATGACCTTGGCAAACCCCGTGGTGGCGATGATCCGGCCGTCCTCGTAGGCGATACCGCCGGTGATCGTATCATCGTCCTCTTCGTCTTCGGCGAGGTCCACTTCCCAGACCCGATCCCCGGAGTTGGCGTCGAACGCGCTGACCACGTGATCCGAGTCCATGGTGTAGACGCGGCCGCCGGCCATGATCGGCGATGCTAGCCGGGGCTGCGAATTGGTGACGCCGCTGCCGATGTCCGACAGCCACGCACGCTCCGGCCGTTGGGCGATTTCAAGATGGTGCATGGCATGATTGGCGTAGCCGCCTGGCTGCGGCCAGTCCGTGTTGACCAGCGGGCGGGGCAGACGGATGGATGCCGGATCGGCATCGGGATCCGGGTTCACCGTCCGCTGGTGGGCGAGCACCGAGATCCGCTCGCCGGGCAGTGGCGGGGCTTCCCCCTTGCCGAACCACGTGTCGCAGCCGCCCAGCCACAGGGCTGCGCAGAGCATGATCGCGGCGGTGCGCGGTGCCGCTGGTCGTTCCGGTGATGAGATCAAGGAGTTCAATTGTCGCCGATCACTTCCAGAATTTCATTCGCCCGCGCCCGCAGACCGGCGGGCGCACTCGGGTTTCCGGCGAGACCGGTGAAGAGTTCTCGGGTACGTTCCATGTCGCCGGTCTGC
>CAKZLS010000552.1 GCA_937127205.1 uncultured Rhodospirillales bacterium | reverse complement strand
GGCGTCGGCTACGAGCCCCTCTACGACCCGGAAAATCTCAAGCCGAGGTCATAGACAGGCGGTCTTCACCGCGCCGTGGCGGCGTCTGTGCAACCGGGGGCGGGGGGGGGTGTAATGCAAAAAGTCGATATCAACCCCATGCACAGTAGGTTTTCGCCGTAAAATCCTTCCTTTTCGCCGTATTCCAGGCGTTGCCATCATCCATGGCGGAGTTCGAGAATGTGCACCGCGCCGTCGGCTGAGCCGGCGACAAACAGGTTCTCGCGCGCCTCGATATCCGCGACGCTGGCGGTCGGAGCGCGAATGTCGGCTCTCATGAGGATGGCTTCGGCTCCACCGCTCATGCCGGACGTGGACCGGGCGCGGCTGGAACGGGAAGTTTTGACCCCGAGCCGACGTTCTACCCGCGCCAAACGCGTGGCCCATTCACCGTCCTGACGGCTATCGACAAACCCGTATGGGTTCGGGTCCGGCTTCATGCCCGAGCACGCCGTGGTTATCAGGCCGATCAATGCCATCAACAGGTCCACCAAAATAACGGTTTTCAGTCGCATGGTATCCTACAATCACGAATGCAGGCCATCGTCCTTAGCATAAGTGTTCGTAGGACCGCCCTTACTTGCGCCTACGATACTGTGTTATTGGCGCGGCTTGTTGATGAACTCATCGACGACATCCGACATGTCGAAAGAGGAACCGCCCTGCACCGGCGGATATTCGGCCAGGGTCTGAAGGTGCTCCTGCATCAGCACACCCATGGGCTGGATTAGCCATGAGACCTTTTGCATCAGATGTCCGTACGCATCGGAGCTATCATAGCTCTCAAACGGATCCATGCGGATGTTGAAAACTAACGGTACGGTGCGCGGAATCACATCGGCGTAATAGTCTTCCTTTGTGGAGAAGTGGAATTTCCAGGGCCCCATGCGTACCGCCGTAAGCTTACTTTCATAATAATGGAAAATGTGTGTGCGCCGTGACGCATCTTCCTGGCCCTTCCAGTAGGGAAGATTGTTAACCCCGTCGATATACTGGTTTTTGCTCTCCAGCACCTTGGCATTCACATCTTCAATCCCAGCGGCGGCCGCTAGTGAAGTGAACATGTCCTGATGGCCCTGGATGCCGTTGAGCACCCTACCGGCTTCCAAAACAGCGGGCCAGCGTATCATTGAGGGAACGCGGATCCCGCCCTCGTATGTTGTCATTTTCTCGCCCCGGAACGGCGTCGTGCCGCCGTGTGGCCAGGACGAGTGTTCGGGACCGTTGTCGGTGGAGTACCAGACGATGGTGTTTGCGGCGAGGCCATTCTCCTCCAGCCAATCGAGCACCAGCCCGACGTCGTGGTCGTGCTGTAAAAGACCCGAACCGTAGAAATCCGCCTCCGACGTGTACTGCTCGGCCGCATAACGCCATTCGTCGTTGAGACGCGTGTACAGATGCATTCGGCTGGGATTGAGCCAGACGAAAAATGGCTCGCCCGCTTCCTTCGCGCTTCCCATGAAATCAAGCGCCTTGGGGATCACTTCGCCGGCATCGAAATTCTTCATGCGCTCTTGTGTAAGCGGACCGGTATCCTCGATGGTCTGCTTGCCGATGCGGCCAAAGCGCGGGTCCACGGTCGGATCGTCAACATCGGTTGCGAACGTGTGCAGAACGCCGCGCGTTCCGAATTGCGCCTCATACTCCTCCAGGCTGCCGGAAAAAGCCTCGCCGAAGCGCTTATAGTCGCGCTGCTCAGCCTCTTCTTGGGTGTTGAGGTGATAGAGATTACCGAAAAACTCGTCAAAACCGTGCACGGTCGGCAGGTGCTCGTTGCGGTCGCCGAGATGGTTTTTTCCAAACTGACCCGTACGATATCCGACCTTTTTAAGTTCTTCTGCCAGCGACGGCGAAGTTGCTTGCAACCCAAGCGGCGAACCGGGTTGGCCGACCGTAGTCATGCCGGAACGGATCGGATACTGCCCGGTGATGAACGCTGCACGGCCGGCCGTGCAGCTTGGCTGCGCGTAATGGTCAACAAACTTTGCCCCCTCATCGGCAATCCGGTCGATATTGGGCGTTCGGTACCCCATGATCGCATCCCCATAGGATGACAGATTACTCCAGCCGATGTCATCGCCCCAGATGACGAGAATATTGGGCCGATCCACCTCTTGAGCCGATATTGGCGACGCAAAGGCCGCAAAACATAAGATTATTACAACTATTACGGATCTTTTTAGCATCGTTGCCTCCCTCGCGCTGACAACAAAAACCTTTAGTGGCTTAATTTGGCTATAAGCTCCAATTCAACGTGAGCGAGAAATGGTACTAT
>CAKZLS010000551.1 GCA_937127205.1 uncultured Rhodospirillales bacterium | reverse complement strand
GGACGAGGGAGGGGCCAGTACCGACATCTGCGTTCGCGCACCAAATCGGGGCAGGTCGAGCACCACGCAATCGAAGTCGCGCCGCAGATGATCGAGCAGCAGCTCCACGGCGGAGGTATTGAACGCGAGCGTTTGATCCAACGATTCTTCTGCGGTGAGTACGTAGAGGTTATCGCTTTCGCGAACCATCGCCCTCTCGATGAACAAACCGTCGATACGCGATGGGTTCTCAAGGGCTTCGCGAAAACCCCGTCCCGATTCGAGGTCGAGTGTCAGTCCACAATTGCCGAAGAAGACGTCGAGGTCCACGAGGGCGACCCGTTTGCGATGCTCATGGGCAATCGACCACGCCATGTTTACCGCAACACTGGTGGCGCCGACACCGCCCCGAGCCCCGATCACGCAAACCAGTTTCCCCTGGCTTGGAGCCGCGGCTTCTGCGGTGGGTTGTTCTTCGACCCGGGTAAGGGCCGAGCCCAGGATTTCCGCCGAAACCGGCTTCACCAAGTAATCGTTCACGCCCACGCCGACAAGGCTGCGATAGAGCCCTATGTCGTTGATGTCGCCAATGGTGACGACCTGTGTTCCTTCATCGCAGACCTCAGCCAACGAGGCGAGGTCGGCTAGCGGATCGGCAGAGCCACTTAGGTCAACGAGCAGGAGCTGCGGAGTGGACACCTTGGCCAGGTGTTCGACCGCCTCCATGATGGCGCCTTCGATGATCGGCGCGCCGCCGAAACCCAGATCGTTCGCCGCCTGACTTACGACCGAACGGGTTTCGTGATCGGTGATGAAGGCGGAGAACGCCGAAGCGCCTTTGCCCTCGGATTTAGGAAGAACCTTTGCCAGCATAGCCACTAGTTTGATCCCGATGAGAACGTGCTCTGGGTGGAGACGTCGTTGTTCAGAGGAGCGGTTTCGCCCTTTCGGTAATTTTCGATGGACATGGCCTGCCGCTCGCCGTCGGCGTAGCCGGGCTGGCGGCCGCGCGCCAAATCGCCGGGATCGGCGACCATCATTCCGAAATTGGTGGCAGTGGCGCAACTCCAGTTACTCATGGGCTGATTTGTATGGTTGTCGCCGGGCTTGTCCGTCCAGTCCGGGCAGGCGGGCAAGGCAACCACATGGCGTCGCACGACCACCGTGACCGCATTGTCGGAGGAGGGCGAATCACCGAGCCGGCTGAGCAGATCCTTTGCATCAATTCGATTGATCGCCAGGAAACCCGAAACGGTCTCGGCGCGGCGTTCCGTCAAGCGGCTCTTGGTGCCGAAATCAGCGCCTTCGGGCGGTTCCGCCATCAGCACCACGGTGTCGCCGTAACCAACGTCCACACGGTCAAGAAATGACGATAGCCGCTGACCCTGCACCGATGTCATGGTGTACTGCCCAGGCGAAAAAGTCACATCGTGGCGGTATTGAACCATCTCTGCGCGTGGCTCGCGCGCAGTTCGGACTTCCGACCAATCTTCCTCGGTCGCTTCGGGATGGGTGTACAAATAAA
>CAKZLS010000550.1 GCA_937127205.1 uncultured Rhodospirillales bacterium | reverse complement strand
CGCACCACGCTCCTTGCCGGAAACCCCGAAACGCCGTCACAAGGGGTCATTACTAGCGACCGTTGGTATAAGCAACAATTTGATGGAGGAGTTTAGCCCGGAAACACAGGATCGTCACGGTTACTGGTGAGCGCGTCCGGAAGACAGCACAACATTCCAATCTAGTGGTCTGGGAGCACGCGTACGACGTGCTCCCAGGAACTAATGGTCACGTTTATCAGACGCTACCCACCAGAGACGCTACACAAGGGGTGAATCATCACCCGGCAGAAGAAATTCAATTGCCGGAATTAAGGTGCTTGGATCCACATCTGATCGAATCCAATTTAGTTCTATCGTACCCGTCAAGTGCGTTATCAACAGGTCTCTATCGTGAGATGCGCCCAACGATACGGGAGCCTGCACACCGTCGCTATCCGCGTCGGCATCGAAAGTGAGAAGATCGGTAAATTGCAATCCAGGGTCGCCTTCCTCTGCGATTGCCGCAAGAAGATCGGGGTCACCCGCGGTCAGGTCAAGCACCAAAGTGTCGACGCGGGGATTGAAGTCAGCGACCACGTCATGACCCTCGCCCTCGCGGAAGGGACTGAAAACGAACTTATCCGCAGATCGTCCTCCAACCAGAACGTCGTTCCCTTCTTCTCCGGTCAGCATATCCTCCCCGCGGCCGCCATTGACGTAATCGTCGCCGGCGCCGCCTTCCAGCGTGTCGCCGTCACGCCCGCCGAGGAGTGTGTCGTCATCGTCTCCGCCATCGAGGAAATCTTCACCTTTGCCGCCGATCACGTAATCATCATCTTCACCACCTTCCAGCGTGTCATCTCCGCGACCGCCGTTAATGTAGTCCTTGCCGTCTCCGCCGATTGCCAAATCATCGCCGCGGCCGCCGAAAATCCAATCGTTTCCGCCAAGACCGTTGGCGATGTCGTTGCCCCGGCCGAGAGAAATTGCGTCGAACCCGTCGGAGCCGACGACGGCGTCGGGGCCGCTACCGGCGAAGACAAATCCACCACCGGAAAAAGTGATGTCGAAGGTCAGCAGCACGTTATCAATGACGTGCAAAATCCCGTTGTCCGCAACGATACCATTCTCGGATCCGGCCGGGTTTATGACGTTGGGATCGGCGAAGTCTCCGTCTTTGTCACGAAGCGTGAGTTCATCTGGGCGAATGTTCTCGCCGGAGAGCGTGACGATGCTGTCGGCGCTCGCGACCTGCGCGCCGGTCAGAGGCTCGCCAACGATATGATAGGTGAGGATTGTTTTGAGAAACGCGGTTGGATCGTCCGCAGGAGACAGCAAGGTGGAGGCCGAAGCCAAGGTCCCGACGGCCAAATCTTCGTCGCCGCCAACGTTTGGATCCACGGCATTCGCCAAATTTAAAAACGCCTGATCGCTTGGGGCGAATACGGTCAATGCGGCTTTCGGGTCTCCGGCGGCGCTGACCAAATCCGGGAAGAGACCGAGGGCGGTCCCAAGAATGTTGAAGTCTCCGTTCCCGTCCTCGTTAAGGTCCGGATTACTTTGCGCAATGTCTAAGATTGTATTGCTCGGCATGTGGCATGCTCCATGGTTTCGTAATCGAAACGACTACGGATGCAGGGCAATACCGGATCACGCGCCAGCCCTATTGCTGGTTGCACATTGGCGAGAACAGCACTTTTCGCGGATCAGCGTAAAGAGCAAACATCGAGCGAGAACCTACACTTACAGTGTCGCCTAAAGCCGAGAGATTTCGTCAAACGGGTTTGTGATTTTTTGGCGTAACGCGGCTAACCAGAACCGGCTATGGGGACCGTGGAGGTGGGGTCTGATTTGATCCGATCCGGTTGAAAGTGAGGAATAGCATCGATGAGGGTGCGGGTGTAGGGCTCTCTCGGGTTGTTGAGCACCGCGTCGGCAGAACCGGACTCAACGATGCGGCCCTTGTTCATCACGATGACCCGCTCGCACAACAGGCGCACCACGTTCAGGTCGTGGGAGACGAAGATGTAGCTCATGCCAAGGTCGCGCTTGAGGCGGTCGAGCTGTTGCAGCACCACCGCTTGGACCGAGACGTCAAGTGCCGAGGTGGGCTCGTCGAGGATCAGCAACAGCGGGTCGACGGCGATGGCGCGGGCGATGCCGACGCGGGCCTTTTGGCCGCCGGAGAGTTGGTGCGGGAACCGGCTGAGCAGGTCGCGGGCGAGGCCCACCTTGTCGGCCAACTCGTCCACCTTGGCGGCGATCTGCTTGCCGTCGCGCATGCCGATGAGGCGTTTCAGCGGCTCGGCGATGGAATCACGGGCGGCGAACCGCGGGTTGAGGCTGTCGGTGGGGTCCTGGAACACCATCTGGATCTTGGTCCGCTGCGGAAGCCGGGCGAACCGGGCGGCCGGAAAGGTGGTGATGTTCTCGCCATCGAAGATAATGTCTCCAGAAGTGGGGTCGAGCAGCCGGGTGACAATGCTGGACGTGGTGGACTTGCCACAACCGGACTCGCCCACCAGACCGAGACTTTCCCCCCGGCTGAGAGTGAAGGAGATATTGTCGACGGCACGGAACACCGCCTCGGACGGATCGGCTCTCTTCCAAGGCCACCATCCGCCCGTCTCGCTTCGGCGCGGGTATTCCTTTACCAGGTCGATGACTTCCAGCAGCGGACGCGCGGCCGGCGGCTGTGGCGCGGGAATGGACAAAGGCTCGGGTTCGGTCGCCAGCGGAAGAACCGCGGCCTCACCGGCAACGGCTGTGAGATCGGCAAGGGAGGAATGGGGACCCGGCGAGGCGGCGATGAGCTTTTTGGTATAGGGGTGACCCGGCTTGGTGAACAGCTCGGCGACCGGCGCGTTTTCCACCACCCGGCCCTGTTGCATGACGACGATGCGGTCGCAGTAGGCCGCCGCCATGCCGAGATCGTGAGTGATGAGCACCACCGACATGTGCCGTTCGCGGGTAAGGTCGTGGATCAAATCCATCGTGGCCTTTTGAGTGGTCACGTCGAGGCCGGTGGTGGGCTCGTCGGCGATCAACAGGCGCGGGTCGCAGGCAAGCGCGATGGCAATCATCACCCGCTGGCACATGCCGCCCGACAGCTCGAAGGGATAGGACCAATACCGGTTCTCCGGATCGACGATCTTCACCTTCTCCAACATCTCGACAGCCTTGGCGCGCGCATCCAAGCGGGTCGCCTGGGCGTGGCGAAGCAAGACATCCTCGATCTGCTTGCCCACCGGCCGGATGGGATTGAGGGCGGCGCGCGGGTTCTGGAAGATCATGGAGATCTCGCGGCCACGCAGCTCGCGGAGTTCCGATTCCCGCACGCCGGTGAGCGGGACGCCGTCGAAGCTGGCCGAACCATTGACAGCGCGCCCCGCCGCGTCGAGCAGGCCGATGACGGTGTAGGCGGTGACCGACTTGCCCGACCCGCTCTCGCCGACGATGCCAAGCACCTCGCCCTTGGCAACGCTGAGCGAGACGCGCTCCAGCGCGGGCACCACGCCGTTGCGGGTGCGGAACTCCACTGAGAGGTCGTCGACGGAGAGGATGGGGAAATCGGGCACAGGTCCCTCCTCAGGTACGCCGCAGGGGGTCGACCAGGTCGCGGAGACCGTCGCCCATCAAATTGAAGCAGAACACCGCAAGCATGAGAGCGGCGCCGGGAAACAGCGCCAGCCACCACTCGCCGGAGACGATGTAGGTGGCGCCTTCGGCCACCATGATGCCCCATTCCGGCGTCGGCGGGCGCACACCAAGACCGATGAACGACAGCCCGGCGGCATTCAGAATGGCCCAACCCATGTTCAGCGACACCTGCACCATCATCGGCGGCAAGATGTTGGGGAACAGCTGGGTGGCGAGGATACGGGTATCGGTGCTGCCGCAGAGCCGCGCGGCCTGCACGTATCCGGCGTTACGGCGCACGCTCGTCTCGGCGCGCGCCACCCGGGCATAGAATGGCAGGGTGATGATGGCGGTGGCGTAGATGATGTTCTCTACCGAATTGCCCAGCGCCGCCACCACCCCCATGGCCAGCACGAACAAGGGAAAGGCCATGATGGTGTCCGACAGGCGGCCGACGACGCGGTCGGTCCAGCCGCCCCAGAACCCGGCCGAGCAGCCAAGCGCGCTGCCGATGGCGAAGGAGAGGATCACGGCGGCGAGCGCAATGCCGAGATCGAGGCGGGTCGCCACCATCACCCGGCTGAGCACGTCACGGCCCAAATGATCGGTGCCGAAGGGGTGCGCCCATGTTGGCGGCTGCAGGGTGTTGGCGGCGTTGGTGGCGTCGGC
>CAKZLS010000549.1 GCA_937127205.1 uncultured Rhodospirillales bacterium | reverse complement strand
CGCTCCGCGCCTTCCCGGCGAGCGGCCGCGTTATCTGATGGGTGTCGGCAAGCCGGACGACCTGGTGGGCGCGGTGGCGCGCGGCATCGATATGTTCGATTGCGTCCTGCCCACTCGGTCGGGGCGTACCGGCCAGGCGTTCACCCGCTACGGCCCGGTAAATATCCGCAATGCCCGCCACATCGACGACCCGCGACCGCTGGATGAGACCATCGACTGCCCGGCGAGCCGCGATTTCAGCCGCGCCTACCTCAATCATCTGGTCCGGTCGGGGGAAATTCTCGGCGCCATGCTGCTCACGTGGCATAATCTATCCTATTATCAGGATCTGATGCGCCGGATGCGCGACGCGATTGCCGAGAGCCGGTTCCAGGCATTCGCCGCCGAATTCGCCGCCGATCAGGTGCAAGGCGACATCGATCCGTTGTGATTTAGAGAAAGCTTTCATTCAGAGACGAGGGACGGTCCATGACCGACACTGTATACGAAGACCTGACGCATCTGGGCGGACGCGGAGAGATCCCGGCCTCGCCCGATGACGCGGTTTTGGAAACGGTGGCCAATCCGCGGCCGGAGTCGCGCTACCTGGTCCGCTTCAGCTGTCCCGAATTTACCGCCCTGTGTCCGGTTACCGGCCAGCCGGATTTCGCCCACCTTGTGCTCGATTATGTGCCCGGCCCCCGCCTCGTGGAGAGCAAGTCGTTCAAGCTCTACTTGTCGTCGTTCCGCAATCACGGCGGCTTCCACGAAGATTGCACTTTGGCCATCGCCGACAAGGTTGGACAGGCCGCCAGTCCACAGTGGCTGCGCATCGGCGGGTACTGGTATCCGCGCGGCGGCATTCCCATCGACGTATTCTACCAAAGCGGCGAACCGCCCCTCGGGTTGTGGATACCCGACCAAGGTGTCGCAAGCTATCGGGGCCGTGGTTGACCGCTCCTCGATCGATCAAGGAGGCGATCCGGGCGAAGGCCCATGAATTGGGCTTCGATGCCGTCGGTTTCGCCGACGCGCAGCCCGACCCGGCGGACGCCCGCAACCTGACCGCCTACCTCGCCGACGGCCGTCACGGCGGCATGACCTGGATGGAAGCCAACGCCGTGCGGCGCGGCGATCCCCGGGCGTTATGGCCCGATGCGCAATGCGTTGTCTCGGTGGGTCTCAACTACGGTCCCGCCGGCGATCCCCTGGCGCCGCTCGCCGAGGCGGAGCGCGGCGTGGTCAGCGTCTATGCCCAAGGGCGGGACTATCACAAGGTTGTGAAGAAAGGCTTGAAGGCGCTCGGCCGTTGGATGAGCGAGGCGTTCGCGTGCGAGGTCAAGGTGTTCGTCGACACCGCGCCGGTGATGGAAAAACCCCTGGCCATGCGCGCCGGCGTCGGCTGGGTCGGCAAGCACACCAATCTGGTGTCGCGCATGTTCGGCTCGTGGCTGTTTCTCGGTGAGGTCTTCACGACCCTGGATTTGCCGGCGGACGCGCCGGAGACCGATCATTGCGGATCGTGCGACCGCTGCCTCCGGGCCTGTCCCACCGGAGCCCTTCCCGAACCCTACCGGATCGATCCAAGGCGCTGCATTTCGTACCTCACCATCGAGCACAAAGAGGCCATCGACGACGATTTGAGCGCAGCGATGGGCAACCGGATTTATGGCTGTGACGATTGCCTGGCGGTCTGTCCGTGGAACAAGTACGCAGTGGCGACGCCGCATGCGGAATTGGTGTCACGCCCGGATATCGGGTTGATGGCTTTGGAGAAATGGGCGGATCTGGACGAAGACGCTTTCGCAGCCCTGACGGCGGGAACACCTGTCAAGCGTACCGGGCGCGACCGGCTCATCCGGAATGTCATGATCGCATCTGGCAACAGCTCCAGCCCCGCAATCTCGGCGTTGGTCAGTAACCACACCGAAGACCGCTCACCGCTGATTAGCGATGCCGCAAAATGGGCGGGGAACCGCGTGGCCGTCGGACAACCCGGATCAGACCCGGACAAAGAACGCTAAGCGCCGTTTTTGTCCGACTGCCTGTATCCAGTAAGCTGTGCCCGACCCTTTACTTAACAGCCAGCGCCCGAGCCATTTGGCTGATCGCCTCGCGATGGCGATCATTGGGAATCTGAGTGAAATTGCGAGCGAGTTCGAGACACATTCGTTGACGAACACTAAGATCATCTTCGCTCTTGTTTCCGTCCAAACCATCGAAGAAATGGCCGACGGGAACGCGCAACACCTGAGCAATCTCGAACAGGCGTCCAGCCGAAATACGGTTGATGCCGCGCTCGTACTTATGTGCTTGTTGGTAGGTAACCCCGATCATCTGAGCCATTTGCTGCTGGCTCAAACCGAGCATCACCCGACGTTCGCGAATGCGGTTACCGACAAATCGATCGACTTCCGTTCCGCGGCTGGTCGACGGCGCTGTGTTGTCTAAGGGCACCATGTTCTTGTTCTCCATGACATTTAATCATTGCTCCGCCCCCCTAGCTCCACACCCATCACCGTGGCACGGCTCCCCACTCGTCCGATCCTGTCGAAACTGACGGCGATACTTTCGCTCGTTTCGCGGGTCCGGTGTGCACCTGGCATTTGGTTGTAAAGCACCTTAAACTCATTCTATTAACCTATTACCCCAGATGGACGAAAACATTTTACATTTTTTTTTGATTTCCGAACCAAGAAGTACCCAAAGGATACTACCATGCAGGCCAAAACTACAGCGCTAAATCTATTATACATAAATAACGTGTGAGTTTAGCGAATGGCCATTTGGTTCGGATCTCGTGTTGCTGAGTTTGAGGCGCGGAAAGCTATTCCGACGAAAGCGCTTCCGGGCCGATCCGACAGGCTTCATACCAACGGTCATTATTAACGACCGTCGGCTTTAGCTTTCGTCCGCACCTTTGGTCAGTGCGTTGAGCTGCTTCTGCATTTCGTTGAGCTGAGAGCGCAGTTCCTGGATCTGGTTGACGCGCTGGGGCGGCCTTTCGCCGTTACCGGCGCCGTTCTGAGCCTCTTGTTCGTCGCTATAGAACGGGTTGAACATTTTCATCGCTCGCTCGAACATGACCACTTGCTGCTTGCTCATGTCTTCGAACTGGCCGAACGGCATCAGGCCGTCGAATGTTCCATGCAGGACGTCACGCATTTGCTCCTGATTGCGTGCAAAGGAATGCATGCTCTGTTCCAAATAGGTTGGAACAAGTACCTGCAGGCTGTCGCCGTAAAAGCTGATGAGGTGGCGGAGAAAGCTGACCGGCAGCATGCTATGCCCCTTGGCCTCCTCCTCAACGATAATGTGGGTCAGTACGGAACGGGTGATGTCTTCCCCGGTCTTGGCGTCATAAACGGCGAACTCCGCCCCTGCCTTGACCAACTGTGCCAAGTAGTCGAGCGTGACATAACAACTGGTCGCCGTGTTGTAGAGACGCCGGTTCGCATACTTCTTGATTGTTATTGGCGGTTGACCCTTATCCCCCGCCGAGGTTGTCTGCGATTTTTCGTTCATCCTGAGCCGCTCGTGTTCGGCGATCATATCAAAAGCCAGCCAATAGGCACGCGTGGATGGAATTGCTGCGTTGCAATGTACGCTCAATCACGGGCGCAAACAAGCGGGCAATCGCATCGAAAAGCCGGTTACAGGCATAAATTACTGGCAGACTGCGCGCGAATGTCCCTATTAGCCGGCAAAGAGACTGGATTTTCGCTATAAAATGGGTTG
The DNA here is from genome assembly GCA_937127205.1 of uncultured Rhodospirillales bacterium. Taxonomy (GTDB): domain Bacteria; phylum Pseudomonadota; class Alphaproteobacteria; order Rhodospirillales; family Defluviicoccaceae; genus CAKZLS01. The sequence goes on along the minus strand of CAKZLS010000549.1, from coordinate 3,184 downwards.
GTTTTTCCTCCGGAATAAAGGGCATCGCAGGTGCGAAGCAGACGCCGGTCCACAACGCGCGCCAGATATCATGCGACGATGACCACGCCCTGGAATTATCCGATCGGACCGTGTATGGTCTGCGCCCAATTGGGGCAACCGGGCGTGGCTTGGCGGGCCGCGACCGACGGCATTGAGAACGGCCTCAACACATAGATCGAGCGTGGCGACGCCTATGCCATGTGTTTTTCAATTTTGGCGAGCGCGGTATCTTGAGCTTGCCGGCGAGGAGCCTGCGAAGGCCGTCACCACTGGAAAAATGTGTTTCCGGTAATGCGGACGCCTTGAACAAGAGAGACTCGGCGACAGACAACGTGTATATCGTCGCGAATGATTCAGAGTCTCAATGAGATTGATGAACCAGGGATGTGTGACTCGAGGGTTTGCGCTGTCGAGGCATTGTATCGCTTAACCACTAACGCACCAAGAAAACCCGGTATCGTAAGCCCGGGTCAGGAAAGAGGAGACAAATATGACTGAGATTGTCATCGCGGGAGGGGCTCGGACCCCGGTCGGAACGTTCAATGGTTCGCTGTCCAGCGTGGCCCCAACAGAGCTTGGTGTAACCGCCGTCAAGGAAGCGTTGAGCCGCGCCAAGACGGACGCCGCCGAAGTTCAGGAAGTGATTATGGGCCTCGTGCTGAGCGGCAACACTGGCGCCGGCCCGGCACGGCAGGTGTCCATCCATGCCGGCATTCCCCACGATACCAGCACCGCTTATGCTATTAATCAGCTGTGCGCTTCCGGAATGCGCGCCATTGGCGAGGGCTTCAATTCCATTAAGGTGGGCGATACCGACGTTGTCGTAGCCGGCGGGATGGAGAGCATGAGTTGGGCGCCGCATGTGGGCAACATGCGCGGCGGCACCAAGATGGGCCCGGTCAAATTCGAAGACAGCATGCTGCGTGATGGGCTGATCGATCCGTTCGGCCGTTATCACATGGGTAATACCGCGGAAAACGTCGCTAAGCAGTGGCAGATCACCCGCGAGGACCAGGACCAGTTCGCCGTCGCGTCGCAGAACAAGGCCGAGGCGGCTCAGAAGGCCGGCAGGTTCAACGACGAGATCACCCCCGTAACCATCAAAGGCCGCAGGGGCGACACCGTCGTGGACACTGACGAACATCCCACTCATGGCACCACCATGGAGTCCGTCGGCAAGCTGCGCGCGGCCTTCGACAAGGAAGGCACGGTGACCGCCGGTAACGCGTCGGGCATTAACGACGGCGCTGCCGCCGTGGTCCTGATGAGCGCGGAAAATGCAAGCAAGCGTGGCGTCGAGCCGCTTGGCCGTATCGTTTCCTGGGCGACCGCGGGTGTCGATCCGGCGATCATGGGCACCGGGCCGATTCCGGCCAGCCGCAAGGCTTTGGAGAAAGCCGGCTGGACCATCGACGATCTCGATCTGATCGAGGCCAACGAGGCTTTCGCTGCCCAGGCGGTCGCGGTCAACCGCGAAATGGGCTGGGACCTCGACAAGGTCAACGTGAACGGCGGCGCCATTGCGTTGGGCCATCCCATCGGCGCGTCAGGCTGCCGGATCATCATCACCCTGCTGCACGAGATGATCAAGCGCGGCAGCAAGAAGGGATTGGCAACGGCGTGCGTCGGCGGCGGAATGGGTATCGCCATGTGCGTCGAGCGGGACTAACATCCGCTATCTGACGATCGAACGTTCGACGGAACGGGCCGCCTTCGGGCGGCCCGTTTTTTGTGCAAGTGCGAGAAGATCCTTTATCTCTGAGCCAAATAGGGCTAAAAACGAACTGAAAATTGAGCTTACCAAAACCGTCCGATAACAAAACCGGGACGTCATGCGGGTCGGAAGCCGACGCTTCGCGTCAATCCGCACCGGCGCCCTCAGGTTGGGGGAATAAGCATGAAAATCAAGACAGTAGGGATCATTGGCACCGGCACCATGGGGCTGGGTATGGCCCATGTGTTTGCCCAAGCAGGCCGCAACGTTGTGGCCGTCAAGGCGACGCCCGGAAGCACGGAAAAAGCAGAAGCCACACTCGCCGGCGGCTTTAGTCGCCTTGTCGACCGCGGAAAAATGGAGGCTTCGGAAAGAGATGCTATCCTCGACCGCGTGACCGTCACCACGGATGAGGGAGCGGTCGCGGACTGCGAGCTTGTCGTCGAGTCGATTATCGAGGACATCGCAACCAAGAAGGCCCTGTTTGAACGCCTCGAGGACATCTGTACGCCAGAGGCCTTGCTGACCAGCAACACGTCGACCCTGTCGGTGACGGCGATGATGGCGGTCTGTAAGCATCGCGGGCGGGTTGCAGGGCTTCATTTTTTTAACCCAGCGCCGGTCATGAAGCTGGTGGAGATCATTCACGCCTTCGAAACCACCGATACGACCCTCCAGGTATTGGATGAGTTCTGCAAAGACATCGGCAAGGATCCGGTCATCGTTCAGGATACCACCGGGTTCATCGTCAATCGCTTGCTGACACCCTACATGCTCAATGCCATCCGCATGCTGGAGCGCGGTACCGGCACCATCGAGAGCATCGATCAGGCGATGAAGCTGGGCGCGGGCCTGCCCATGGGCCCGTTCGAACTGGCGGATTACATTGGCCTGGATGTGGTCGAAGCGATGTCTTCGAACATCTTCGAAGACGTTCGAAGCGAACATCACGCCCCGCCGCATACGCTGACGCGCCTTCGGCAACTCGGTTACCTCGGCCGCAAGACGAAAAAGGGCTTCTACGATTACTCCCAGAAGCCACCAGTGCAAAACCCGGATCTTGCCCATCCGTTTGCGTAAGGCCTGCCGCGCTCGCGGTTATCCCAGCGGACATGTCGCCGCCCCTGCCCGCCGATTGGCGGGCGAGGGCAGCGTTTGCTGCTCTAGTCGTCGGCTTCGCGCACTTGGAACTGTTATAATTGTTCCGCCTATGGGTAAAAAGTGTTGGAGCGGAGAAGGCAATCCCACTACACAATAGCCACTCGGCGAGCCCCTAATGTAGACGGTCGATGCTGCGTTGCGGCATATAGACAGGGGTTGGGGATTTTTGTTATTGGGGTGCCAATCGAAGGCAATTTCCATACCCGTGCACAGCAACTTCTAGACACCCGGATATCCTATGGACCACTTGGACGTTCTTGAAAGCAGGACGATTTACATTTTGCGCGA
>CAKZLS010000548.1 GCA_937127205.1 uncultured Rhodospirillales bacterium | reverse complement strand
ATCTGGGTGCCGTAGAGTACACGCTGAGTTCAATTGTGGATGAATATCGATCCTTGCTTGAAATGGAGCGCACACGATGAGTGATGTCATGGCCGTTCCGAGCCGGCGCCAATCCTCGGATGAGCATCTTTCACGGTACATGAGGTCAATGCGGAAGTATGCAATGCTCGACCGTGATACCGAGTTGGACTTGATTCGACGCACTCAAGAACTTGGTGACATGAAAGCCATGGAGCAGCTGATCGGCAGCCACCAGCGTTTGGTGATCAAGACGGCTTCCGACTATCGCCGATATGGCGTGCCTATGGGCGACCTGATTTCAGAGGGCAATATCGGACTGATGCAGGGGATCAAGAAGTTTGATCCCGAGCGCGGGTTCCGCTTGTCTACTTACGCCCGCTGGTGGATCCGGACGGCGATCGGCGATTATATTCTGCGCTCCTCTTCCGTTGTCCGAACGATCACGAACGAGCATCGTAAGAAGCTGTTTTTCAATCTGTCTCGCTTGAAGAAAAAGCACCAAGGGAACGACGAAGGTTTGTTGTCGCCCGAAGCGGTGACGACCATCTCCCAGGAGTTGCGGGTCCCTGAAGCCGAGACCGTGCGCATGGACCAGTGGTTCAGCACTCGCGACCAGTCGACCAACACCGTTGTTGGCGATGACGGCGGGGCCACATGGCAGGATCTGCTGGTCGATGACTCGCAGGATCAGGAATCATCGTTGATGGAGCGCGACGAATTGGACAAACGCCGTGCCCTGATGAGCACCGCACTGGCGGAACTGAGCGAGCGCGAACGGCACATTCTTACCGAGAGAAAGCTGAGCGATCATCCGCCGCCGCTCTCGGAGTTAAGCAAGATATACGGCATTTCGAGAGAACGCGTTCGGCAGATCGAAACGCGCGCGCTTGAGAAGCTCAAGGCCCTCATGCGGGGCGGTGTCATGGCGCAACCTGTCATGGGCTGAGCGGCGGCAAATCTCGCAACGTCTCGAAGGGTGACATTGTGCTGCGATATTGGGTAGGCTAGGTTTAGGGTTCAGCAAAACGAACGCGAGTGAAACCATGCTGATCCATGCCGACCTGGACCGCCGTGCGGTTAGCTATGTAGACGAAGCTGAGTGGGTGACCTCACCAGCCGACGGTGTTGAACGGCGAATGCTGGAACGTGACGGTGGCGAGATCGCTCGTGCGACCAGCATCGTGCGTTTTCAGCCCGGCAGCCGTTTTGACTTCCACGAGCATGATCTCGGTGAGGAGTTGGTTGTCCTGGCGGGGACTTTTTCTGACAGCGATGGTGACTACCCAGCGGGCACTTACATCCGTAATCCTCCGGGCACCGCGCACGCGCCATGGAGCGACGAGGGCTGCGCCTTGTTCGTCAAACTTCGTCAGTTTCATCCCGATGACCGTGAGCGCGTTGTTATCGACACGCGAGAAGCCGAATGGTTTCCGGGCGTGGTCAAGGGCATATCGGTTCAACCGCTGCATCGGTTTGGGAGCGAATTGGTAACGCTGGTTCGATGGGAACCCAACACGGTGTTTCCGGCCCACCAGCATCCCGCCGGGGAAGAAGTTCTCGTCCTCGAAGGTTCCGTCGAAGACGACGACGGACGCTATATGGCGGGAAGCTGGCTTCGCAATCCGCCGGGTAGTCAGCACACGCCTTTTAGTATCGACGGCGGCCTGCTCTACGTAAAAATCGGACACCTTCCTACCGTGAAATCGTGAATTCGAGCGGCGCCAGACGCTCTGAATGGTGACCCATTGTGACCACTTTTATTAACTCGTAAGCATTCACCAAAACCATCACGCAGGCGCGCTAGTTCAAGGAATTCCTGGGGTCATGAGCGCCATGATCGCTCTCGACAATGTTCAGAAAAGGTTTGGATCGCTAACGGCGGTTGACGACCTTACGCTCTCGATCGCCCGCGGCGAGGTTCTCGGGTTTTTAGGCCCGAATGGAGCGGGCAAGACCACCACCATGCGCATGATTGCCGGTTTTCTCGAACCGACCGGCGGCTCGATCCAGGTTTGCGGCTTCAATGTCGCTACGGACCCCATCGAAATTAAGCGTCGCATTGGTTACCTACCGGAAGGCGCTCCCATCTACGGTGACATGACATGCCGCGGATTTTTGGGCTTCGTTGCCGAGGTGCGGGGCTACCGCGGGGCAGAGAAGAAGCGGCGAATCGCGGAGGTGGTAGACACCGTATCTCTGAACGCCGTCCTCAACCAAACAATCGACACCCTCTCGAAGGGTTTTAAGCGCCGCGTCGGTCTGGCCCAGGCCATCCTGCACGACCCGGATGTGCTTATTCTCGACGAGCCCACTGACGGCCTGGATCCCAATCAAAAGCACCATGTCCGGGAACTCATCGGAACCATGGCAAGCGACAAGGCGATCATCATTTCCACTCATATTCTCGAAGAAGTGGAAGCGGTGTGCACGCGCGCGGTGGTGATCAATCAAGGCCGCCTAGTGGCAGACGGTAGCGCCGAAGAATTACTCGCCCGGCTGCCGCATCATAACGCGGTGGCCGTGACAGTCCCCGTCGCCGAAGCCGCGGCGGCGCGGGCGGCGCTCCTTAAATTGGGTCATATGGGCGGCGTTGAGGATAGCGACACCAAGGGCGTTTTAACCACGCTCCGGGTGATGCCTCACAACGGGTACGCTCCCGTCGCCGAGGTGGCCCATCACCTCAAATCCAGCGATATCACCATCGAGTCGCTCTATGTGGAGCGCGGCCGGCTGGACGATGTCTTTCGCGTTCTGACCGACGATGCGGCGGCGGGATACGCCCCTCGTGTTTAGCGTAGCCGCCATCGCAAAACGGGAATTGTCCGGTTATTTCGCGACTCCAGTAGCATACGTCTTCATTGTGATCTTTGTCGCGCTCTCCAGCGCCTTTACCTTTTACATCGGCGGCTTCTTCGAGCGTGGGCAGGCGTCTCTCGAATCGTTCTTTAATTTTCATCCCTGGCTGTACATGTTTCTGATTCCGGCGGTCAGCATGCGGCTCTGGTCGGAAGAACGAAAATCGGGAACCATTGAGATGCTCATGACCTTGCCGATCTCGACGGTTGCCGCGGTGATCGGCAAGTTCGTGGCCGCCTGGGCATTTATCGCCGTCGCCCTGGCGCTCACTTTTCCGCTGTGGATCACAGTTAATGTTCTGGGACAACCGGACAATGGCGTCATCGCTGCCAGCTATGCCGGCAGTCTCCTGATGGCCGGCGCGTTTTTGGCCATCGGATCCTGTTTTTCGGCGCTTACACGCAATCAGGTCATCGCCTTTATTGTCGCCGCCGCCGTCTGTTTTCTGTTCACCATGAGCGGCCTCGACCTCGTGCTCGACGTGTTTCGCGGGTGGGCGCCGCATATCCTGGTGGATACCATTGCCTCGCTTAGCTTCCTTTCCCATTTCGACCGCGTGACCAAAGGGCTGATCGACGTTAGGGATCTGGTGTTTTTCGTGTCGATGATCGCGCTTTGGCTGTACGCCACCGTCGTCGCCGTGGACGTCGAGAGGGGCGCTTAAGGATGCGATGGCGATACCTTGAGAGGCTCGAGGGTACCCGGCTGGCGATCGCCGGCCTGGGTGTGGCCGCAGTTCTGTTTCTCGCGGTCAATGTGTTTGCCAATGGCGCGTTTACGTCGATGCAGTGGGATCTTACCCAAAACAAGCTGTTCACTGTCTCCGAAGGGACACGCAAGACACTGAATGAGATCGACGAACCCATTACCCTTCGCCTTTATTTTTCTCGCAGCCTGGGAGAGGCTGCTCCCCGTTACGCCACCTATTACGCGAGGGTTCGAGAGCTGTTGCGACGATACGAGGATTTGGCCGACGGCGGCATCAATCTGACGCTGGTTGACCCCAAGCCGTTCTCGGACACGGAAGACCGCGCGGTCGCGGATGGCTTGCAGGGCGTTCCCGTCACTCCGGCGGGGGACCTTGGCTACTTCGGATTGTCCGGCGAGAACAGCACAGACGGTACGGCGCTGATTCCATTCTTCACCCTCGAGCGCGAACCGTTCTTGGAATACGACCTTACCAAGCTGATCCACCGCTTGGTGAATCCCGACCGGAAGAGTCTGGGCTTAATATCAACGCTGCCCATGTTCGGCGACGGCTCGGGGCTGCCAGGCGGCCGCCGCGACTGGCTGATCCTGGACCAGCTTCGCGAATTCTTCGATGTGGACATCCTCGAAACGGACACCAGATACATTCCCGAGACGATCAACCTGCTCATGGTTGTCAACCCCGGCACCCTAGGCTCGAGCACGCTGTCAGCCATCGATCAATTCGTGCAGCGGGGCGGCCGCGCATTGGTGTTTGTGGACCCGCACGCGGAATCGGCAATGAAGCCCGGCATGCCACCGCCGCCAACCAACCCCGACCTGAACCGGCTTCTGAACACCTGGGGGCTTTCTCTGATACCGGATGCAGTGGCCGCCGATGCCGACAATGCCCGTCGAGTGAGCACGGGCGGTGCCTCGGGCGACATGATTTTCGACTATCTGGCATGGCTGTCACTGCCGGTCGAAGCAATGGATACGGGTGATCCCGTCATGGCCAACGTGGAACGACTTCACCTAGCGACTGCCGGCATCCTTGAACAAGAGCCCGATACCTCGACGGAGGTTCGTCCCTTGATCACCACCAGCCTCCGGTCCATGCGCCTCGACGTCGGCACAGTTCGAGGGATTCCGGACGTGGCGGGTATTCTGCGCGCATTTGAATCCGAAGACCGGCAGGAGATACTTGCCGCCCGCGTGACCGGAATGGCGGCATCAGCCTTTTCCAACGATGATGCGACAAACGAAAGCGGTGCGCCGGCGGCCGAAGAGGCAGCGCTGAAACCCATCAACGTCATCGTCGTCGCCGATACCGATCTGCTGTCCGACCATTTTTGGGTGAGCGCCAGCGATTTCTTCGGCCAACAGGTCAACGTACCCACCGCCAGCAATGGCGACTTCGTTCTCAATGCCCTTGAAAACCTAAGCGGTAGCGATGCCTTGATCGGATTGCGGGGGCGCGGTCTTTCCAATCGTCCGTTTAAACTCGTGGAGGATCTTCAGCGTGAGGCCGAATGGCGCTATCGCGCACAGGAACAGCGGCTTCAGGACGAATTGAAAGACCTGGAGAGCAAACTCAACAGCATTCGTTACCGGGAAACCGAAGCCGGAGAAGTTCTGTTGACCGCCGAGGATAAGGCCGCTCTGGACCGGTTCCGAGTAGAAATCCTGTCGGTGCGAAAGCAGCTTCGCGATGTCCAACTTGCCCTTCGAACGGACATCGACCGGCTACAGACTTGGATAAAGTTCATCAATATTGCCGCCGTCCCGCTGCTCCTTGGATGTGTCTTGGCCCTAGTCGGCGTGATCCGTTACCACCGCCGCACGCGGCCCCGGAATACGCCGGAGCAACCGGCAATGATTACCGAATGAGCGCGGGAGGGGAGACGTCGTGACCGTCCGATCGTTTCTTGTTCTGTGCGCTGTCACTGTGGTTGTGGTAATCGCGGCCGGCGTGACCGTCGTGCGCGACCATCGATCGGACGCAGCGGCGGGCGCGGCTGAAAAACTGTTTCCAGCGCTACTCGAAGAAGCAGACACCCTCGCGGTGCTAACGCTCCGCAATCATGAGAAAACGCTAACCATCCAAAAACACGAAGATGGCTGGAGTCTCGGTGAGCGCGACGACTATCCGGTGCGCGCCGACGCGGTCCGGGATCTGGTGCTGAAGCTCGGCGGCCTGGAGAGATTGGAGGCGAAAACCAACCGGTTTGAGCACTATCCTCGGCTCGGCGTGGAGGACGTAGAAATCGAGGGGGCTCGGTCCACGGAGGTCGAGTTATTGAACGATGATGGCGGCGTCGTTGCCCGACTGCTGGTGGGCAAGTTAGCCTTCGGTGTCGGTGATCGGGGAGCGCTCTACGTTCGAAACCCCGAAGAGAACCAAGCCTGGCTGGTTCGCGGACACTTGGCTCCGATTGTCGAGGCCGGCGAATGGGTCGAACCCGAAATCATCGATATTCCCCAAGCGAATGTCCGGTCGGTGCGCATCGTTCACCCCGATGGAGAGACCGTGCTCGCCACCAAAACGACCGTGAAGGATGAACACTTTACTCTTGACGGCCTATCCGGCACCCCATCGCCGGCAACCGCAAAAGCAATCGATGCTCTAGCGGCGGTACTGTCGGAATTGCGCCTCGATAACCTAAAAAAGGCCGACGACGTCCCATTCCCCGAGGGTGCAACAACGAGCGTGACTGTCCTGACCTTTGACGGCCTTACGCTAGACGTGGATATGACCCAGCACGAAGGCCGAGATTGGATCCGTGTTGGCGCAAAGCCCGACCCAGACGCTAACGCCAGCGGGAATGATATTGCACATTCTGCGGGCGAAATCGAACACCGCACGATGGGTTGGGCCTACCAGGTTTCCGCTTTCGCCATAACACCGTGGAAAAAACGGAGGAGCGACCTCCTGTCACCCCATAGCGGCGACGAAATTCCAGGTCATTAGGTGCTTGATGACGGCTCCACATATACAGGTGAGCGTGTCGTAAGGTTAAAAAGCGCCGCGCGCCTACGAAAGTAACAAAAATACCATATTTCTGCAGCGAAACAGAAACGCTCCCTTCACGGAAACTACCCGCCGGCGTCATCAGAATTTCATGGCCACGAATTAGAACAACGTCCGAGGGTCCCGGGGATTTTATAAACGGTCTACTGGTGATCAGCGGAACCGCGTGTACCGCTTTGCCAGCAAGCATCATCGTGCTCTTCCCGGGTTTGTGCATCGTTCGCGCTCATTAACGAGGGGAGTCACTCAATGGGTATCACACTCAATCCAATCGGCCGTTATCTCACCGGTGTTTTCGATGAAGGCGGCGCCGAAATCGCCGCTCACGATCCGGCGACACAACGGCTGTTCGTCACCAACGGAAACGACGGCACCGTGGATGTGATCAGCATCGCCGATTCCGCGACCCCGGTGAAGCTGTCCACCTTGGTGTTTCCCGCTCCCTTCGAGGATCTCGCCCCGACAAGCGTCGCGGTGACCAACGGGATCGTTGCGGTGGCCGTGCCGGCGGACACGGTGACCGACCCCGGCCATGTGTTGTTTTTCGACACCGCCGGCGATTTCCAAAGCAGTTTCGAGGTCGGCGCGCTCCCCGATATGGTGACGTTCACGCCCGACGGCGAGAAGGTGCTGGTGGCCAATGAGGGCGAGCCCGACGACGGCATCGACCCCGACGGGTCCGTCAACATCATCGATATCTCGAACGGGTTGGCTTCAGCGAGCGTGGAAACCGCCACCTTCACGAAATTCAACGGCCGCGAGGCCGAATTGCTGGCCAGGGGGGTCCGGCTTTTTCCGGACAAGCAAACGGCCGAAGACGTGGAACCGGAATATATCGCCGTCTCTCCCGACGGCACGACGGCCTTCGTGACCCTGCAGGAAAACAATGCGTTCGGCGTGGTCGATATCGCCACCGCCATGGTCCAGGACATTCTACCCCTCGGTGTGAAGGATCATAGCCAGGGGCAGCCGCAGTTGGAAACCATCGATCTGACGGAAATGCTCCCCGACCTGGGCACCACGGCTGCCGGCCAAACCCTCAAGCTCGGGGGGTTATCCGGCCTCTGGTACAACGGCACAACCGCCGACGGCACCAAGGAGTTCTGGACCGTTCCCGATCGCGGCCCCAATCCCGACACCATCGCCGGCGACCGCCCCTTTGCACTTCCCGACTACCAGGCCCGATTACACAAGATCGAAGTGGCGGCCGATGGCACCACTCAGTTCACCGATACAATCTTCCTGACCCGCGAACAGGGTGGCGTCCAGGTTCCCATCACCGGCGTTTCCAATAACGCTACCGACGAGCCGCCCGTCGACATTTTCGGTGATCCGGTGGATTTCGATGCCTTTGGCGGCGACCTGGAGGGCGTTGCCCGGGACAGTGACGGCAACTTCTGGCTGGTGGACGAGTACCGCCCGGCGATATACAAGTTCGCTTCCGACGGCGTTCTTATTGATCGCTTCGTTCCCGACGGCACGGCCGCCCTGGTGGGTGACGACGTCGGCGATTATGGCTCCGAGACGCTCCCCGAGGAGTACGCCGACCGGCGGCCCAATCGCGGCTTCGAGGCCGTGGCCGTCGACCAGGAAAACAACGTCGTCTACGCCTTCATCCAGACACCGCTATCCAATCCGGACCGGGCCACCTCGGATGCTTCCGATGTCATCCGCATTCTCGGCATCGATGGGGCGACGGGCGCGCCGGTTTCCGAGCATGTCTATCTGCTCGAAGGTTCCGACTTCCGAGACGGCAAGGTGGACAAGATCGGTGACGC
>CAKZLS010000547.1 GCA_937127205.1 uncultured Rhodospirillales bacterium | reverse complement strand
ATTATTGATTGCGTCCGTGAACGGCGCATCCGGCTTCAACACCCGCCACGCCCAGCCGAGACCTGCCGGAATGTTGGTATTACCGCCGGCGGTCAAGTCGTTCACCGCACGCTTGATCTTGGCCTTCTTGTTCTGGAGCGGGGTGATGCCGCGCCGGGGACATGCGGTGCATTCCTCGTTGTTGATGGACATGTTGCATTTCTGCCAACCGGGTACCGGTTCGCCACCCCAAGTTTCGTGATCTCCGGCAAAAATGGGTTGCCATCCAGGCCAATTGCCGCCGCCGCCGCTGTAGGCCCCATAGCGGATATCGCCGTCGTCTTGATTGTTGCCGTTATGGGTGTAGCGGTTGAATACGCATCCACGCCAGCCAGCGGGTGGAGCTGTCAACAATGGAACCTGAGAGTTGTTGGCGTAGTGAACCACGCTGGAGTATTCGCCGGTATCGGGATTCTGGAAGCCGGGCACCGCCTTTGTGGTGGTGCCGCCCGCGTTGTAGCTCTCGCCCTCGGTCATCACATTGACCTTGGAGCTCCAGGGAACCAAGCCGATATGAAGATACTCTTCCGAACTGTCGACCCCGAACAAAATGCGGATCAGCTCATTAGCGGCGTTCTTGGCGGCTTGTATCCGCGATCCGCCGCCGGGAGCGCTCCAGCCCATGGAGCCAGATACGTCGATGGACAGAACCACGTCCAATGCCGTCATCTTGCGGGTGACTTCGGTCTTAGCGGATACGGTGATTGAGTCTTTGCCGATCACTCTTAATAAGGTCGTGTCCAAGGTGGCGTTGGCTGCAAGTTCGATGGTCTCCTCTGCGTCGTTCACCGTAATGTCAGGACCATCGATGACTGAACCCAAATAGCCGCTGGGGTAGTTGGCGTTGAAGTACATTTCGATATCGTCGTCGCGTTGCGGCAGGAAAAAGCTTGCACCGCCGGCCAGCGCGGCGGCGTCGAGGGCCGAGGACAGCCGCGACTTCACCATGTAGGCGCGGGCCGAGTCGAACCCTATGCCGATGAAACAAATTAGAGGGACCAGAGCGAAGGCAAAAAGAATTGCGACGCCGCCCCGCGTATCCCGGGAAACAGCCCGCCAAGGCGCCATGCAATGACGCGGAATGCCAAAGAGGCGTTCAGGGTTATTTTGGAGAGGCAGTGTTTTTTTGCTCATCACTGAAACCATTCGGTAGAGATACGGTTACAGTAATCATAATACAATGAGCTAATAAACCAATATATTTAATTGCCTGTATAATATCACATTCAATAAATTATTTATAATACCTATTTTATGTTTATTTATTAGCTATATCCCCAAATTTTATCAGTATTTTTATTTTATATTGACGCTCTGGTTCGATCGATCAATGCCGATGGCGAGGGGGTAGGGGCCCGTGTACTCATTCATGGTGGCGGGAGAATTAGCGGTCTCGCCGCAGTTGGGCCGAAGATTTCCGCAATCCCAACGGTATCCGGCCGGCGTTCCGGTTATGGACCCGCCCCGGTCATAAATGCATTCGCAGAGTGTCGGCGACTTGCAGGAAGTTCGACCGAGACTTGCCTGGTTGCATGTGGCAGCTTCATCAGCGCGCGATGGCGTGCTCGCGAGCCCGGCAAGGGCAAGGCTTAGGGATGTGGCGATCGCGATGTACGTCCGGTGGTGTGTCATCTTGAGGCTCCAGCAATTTACGCCTGTCGAGGTTGGCTGATCGCGGCGGTGAACCGTTTGATGGGGGTGTCGGGGGACGATGGCCGATCGTCCCCCGACCGCTGTCAGGTCGCTGGACCCCGTGTGCAGCGATCCGACAAACAACGTAAATGTTTCAAAGACTGAGGCCGCCAAGGGCGTCCATCGTCCGGAGCACTGCTGGGCCGATCAAAACGATGAAGACCACCGGCAGGATGAAAAGCATCATCGGCACGGTGAGAACGGCTGGTAGTCGAGCGGCCTTGGCCTCGGCGGCGAGCATGCGATCGCTTCGAAACTCAGCCGACAGCACGCGTAGCGCATTCGCAAGGGGAGTGCCGTATTTTTCGGTTTGCAGCAATGTGTTAACCACGCCCCGAATGGAAGAAAGCGGACACCGGTTGGTCAGATTGTCCAAAGCCTGTCGCCGGTCGGGTAGGAATCCTAACTCAATGGCGGTGAGCCCGAATTCTGAGGCGATCTCTGGGCAGGATTTTTCCATTTCGCTGGCCACGCGGTTCATTGCCGCGTCGAGGGCCAGTCCGGCTTCGGCACAGATAACGAGAAGATCGAGGGCATCAGGCAGGCCCTTTTGAAGGGTTTTCATCCGCTTCGTCGTGGCGTTTTTCACCATCAAGTTGGGTCCCCAGGCGCCAAGGGCCACCCCCAGAACTGGGAGCATATTATTAACGAGCGGCGACGCGTTTTCGTTGGCGATTAGCCCAACGATCAGGTAGGTGCCGAGACCGAAGACGATCGGTAAGATCATTTTCAAGACGAGGAACACGACCAATGCATCCTTGGAGCGCCAACCGGCCTGCGCGAGTTTTTGAGACGCGTTGATGGCGGTCCCGGAGCGCAAGAGGTTGAACTGGTCGGCGATCCTCCGCATTAGTCCCATCGCCTGGACCTTGCGGTGGGAACTGCGCTTGGGCGCGGCCATCCCCGCCTTGAGTTCCGACCGCCTTTCACTTAGCCGCTTGGCGCGGTTTCCCATGGGGTCCTTGGCCAGCAATCCGCTCCAAACCGCGCACACGGCTCCGAAGGCGGCGAGCGCGGCCGTAAGCGTGATCACGAATTCTGGATCAATCCCGAGTCCGAGGAGACTGTCGGCGTTCATACTTCAAACCTGACCATTTTAACCATGACACCGATGCCGATCGCCAAGCTGGTTAAGCCGACACCCACCATGATCATGCCGCGCGGATCGGTGTACAGTTCCGCCGCATATCCAGGATTAACGACGTTAATGATGGCGAACATGATGAATGGGAGAGCGCCAAGGATGTAGGCGCTGGCGCGCGCTTCCGACGACATGGCCTTAATCTTGAGCTGCATTTGTCGCCGCCCGCGCAAAATCTCCGAGAGGTTCGCTAGCGCTTCCGCGAGATTGCCGCCGGTTTCGCGTTGTATGGACAGGCTGATGACAAAAAAGTTGAACTCGGGCGTATCCATGCGCTTTGCCGTTTCCCATACCGCCGTTTCGAGTTTCTGGCCAAAGCGAACGCTATCAGTAACCCTCCGGAACTCCGTGGCGACAGGATCGGCCATTTCGGCGGCCACCGCGGCGATGGACTCGGTAACGGGGAGTCCGGATTTGAGACCACGGAC
>CAKZLS010000546.1 GCA_937127205.1 uncultured Rhodospirillales bacterium | reverse complement strand
CCGCGCCATCGTTGGTCCATGCAACGCGGCCCTCGCGCTCGACCCGCCAGACCACCGCGCCGCGCTTATAATGGATCTGCGGGTGCTCCAAGGCTTCGACCAGCAGCCGTCCGGCCTCGTAGTCCGGACCAAGGATTTCGTTTTGCCGGGAATTGGCGCCAAGAACGCCGCGATAGATCTGCCCGCCGGGCGCTGGCTGTTCGTCAAGGACGCAAACGGACGCGCCCCCATCGGCCGCGGTTCGTGCCGCCGCCATGCCAGCGGGGCCGGCGCCGATGACGATCAAGTCATACTCAATCATCGTTCACCTCCGCGCCGCCCATCTGGCGGCAAACCAACATGCCCTCGCGGACCTCGGTCATGCAGGCCTGAACGGTGGGGCGGCCGTCTACGTTAACGAGACATTCGAAACAGGTTCCCATCATGCAATAGGGCGCGCGCGGGGCGCCGCTGACCGGGCTGGCGCGAAAGGTGTCGACACCGGCAGCCAACAAGGCGGCGGCCAGGCTATCGCCCGGGGCGGCGAAGATTTCTTCGCCTTCCCACGTCAGACGAACGGTGGCGGTTGGTTCATGCAGCCGAAGAAACGGCGAAACGGGTTTCACTGAATGCCTCCAGATCCGGCGCATCGGCGCGCCCTTCGAGCCAAAGCGGCAGCAGTCGCGAGTGAACCGCCGCGAGCGTTATCCCGCTGTGACAGGTCACCAGAAAGGCGCCCGGGTGGACCGCCGATTGCTGGTAAATGGGCAAACCGTCCGGGGTCAGCACCCTGAGCGCGCCCCAACTGCGTACCAGCCGGGCGCGGCCGAGCGCGGGGAAGGTATCGGTGGCCTGCCGCGCGATTTGAGCTGTGATCTCCAGGGTCTCGCCGTCGTCGAAACCGACGTCCTCGTGAGAATCGCCGATCTGCACACCACCTTCGTCGACTTGGCGGACCTTGGACGAAGGACGGTTCATCAGGGGCGCTAGTTTCTCGGTAATCAGAACCTGGCCACGCTCGGGACGGACGGGCGCCGCGAAGCCCAATTGCGGTCCCAAGGTGGCGGCGCCCAGTCCGGCACAGATCACCAACCGGCCGGCGGCGATCTGGTGACCGTTTTCGAGCGAAATGCGAAATCCGCCCGCGTCCGGCTGAACGGTTGCTACCTTGGCGCCGGTTCGCACCTTGGCACCCAGACGGCCCGCCTCGGTTGCCAAGGCACGCAGCAGGCGCAGCGGGTTCACGTGGCCGTCTTCGTGGTGGAGGATCGCGGCGATTACTTTCGGGCCGATGTGCGGCTCCATGCGCTTTAGCGCGTTGTGGCCGAGAACTTCGTAGGGGTAGTCGCCGCCGAGGTCGGCCTTCAACGCTTCGTAGGTGCGGACCCGATCTTCCAGCGACTGCTCGGAAAAATGGAAATCGTAGCCACCATGCTGGTGGAGCGAGAGATCGATGCCCGCCCCTTCCGCCAGATCGTCGGCGAACTCTCGCCACAGCGTGGCCGATTTGCGGGTCCAGCGAGCGTAGGTAGGCGCTTTCAAGCCCTTGGATTGAACCCAAACCAAGCCGAAGTTCCCGCGTGATGCGCGAAAGGCGTTATCGCCTTCGTCCAGGACCGTCACTCGACGGCCGAGGCCGGCAAGTCCGTGGGCAACCGAGAGGCCGACCACACCGCCGCCGATGATCGCATAGTCGGTGTCCATGACCGCCTCCAATCGCGGAGAGGAGACAGGAGACGGCGGGATCACCCGTCATCCCCTGCGGCTCTTGGGTCAGTTGGTGGATTGCTCGACGATCGACTTGCCCCAATCGGTGCCCACGTCCTCAAGGATCGTCGGCCATACGTTGGCGCGCACCTTGGCGGCGTTGGCGGCGAGCTGTTCGTCGGTCAGGCGGACGATGGTGGCACCACTGTCCACTAGCTTCTGCTCGTTGGCCGCCTGATCGGCCTCGGCCACTTCCCAACGCAGGGTTTCGAAATCGGCCGCGGCCTTCTTGAGGGCTTCGCGGTCCTTCTCATCCAGGTCCTCGAAGGTTCCGCTGTTGATGATCAGATACCAGACCTCAAAATGAGTGTTGGCCGGGATGTACGTCTTGGTCACATCGCGGAACGAGGCATAGTAACCCTCGGCGCCGGAGCCGATGACGCCGTCCACAACACCGGTCTGTACAGCCGTGAAGGCTTCGGCGAACGGGATGGGCGAAGGGATGTAGCCGATCTCCTCGGCCAGCAACTGGAAGCTCTTGATCCCCGGCACGCGCACTTTGATGCCCTTGTCGGCCTCAGGATCGCCGGCGCTGACGGCGTCGCGGTTCAACGCGATGCCGCCGAAGTAGACCGGGTAGGCGGCCAGCATTGTGATGTCCTGTTTGGCGAACAGCTCTTCCATGGCCTTTCGCACGGGACCGCCGGGTCCGTAGACCTTGCGGGCCTGCTCCCAGTTCTCGGCGAGGTAGGGGAAGGAGCTGATCTGCATCCGCCGCTCGGCGGCGGTGGCCGCCGGTTGAACCGCCATGTCGACGGCGCCCACCGAAATGCGCTCCTGCACCGTGGTGTAGTCGCCGAGCGCCGAGGCGGGAAACACCCGGATGGTAACATCGTCGCCGGTAGCCTTGGCGACCGCGTCGGCGAACACCTTGACCTCCTTGTCGATGGTGGTGTCCTGCGGGCGGACGTGGCTGATCTTGAGTTCGGTGGCCTGGGCAGCGGCACCCGCGACCAGGGTGGCGGCAAGGACGGCGCCGGTGATTGCTATTTTCATGGCTTGGATCTCCCTTTTTTATCAGTAGCCAAAGAGTCGGGGTAGGTACAAAGACAGGTCCGGCCAGAACGAGGTCAGGAAGACCACGGGAAGGTAGCCGAACAGGATCAGCGTCATCGCCGGCTTGATCACCTGGGTGACTTTGACGTTGCCGATGCGCGCGCCGAGGTAAAGGATTGAAGCGTAGGGTGGCGTCACGCCGCCCATGGCGGTGTTGACGCCCATGATCGCGGCGAACTGGATAGGACTGACGCCGATGGCCGTCATCAGCGGCAGCAGAAGCGGCGCGATCAGGATGATGGCGGTGACGTCGTTCACCACCATGCCCACCAGGAACAGCATGATGTTGATCATGATGAGCAGAACGACCTTGTTTTCGGTGATGGCGAAGATGGCCTCGACGAGTTGCTGGGGCACGCTTTCCATCACGAACATCTGGCTGAGGATCATGGAGAACAGGATCATCACCATGATCGCGCCGACCGCGGTGCCGGCTTCCTTGCCGGACTCGAACAGGTTCTTCCAAGTAAGGCCCTTGTAAATAAGGAAACCCACGGGCAGGGCGTAAATCACGGCCACGGCGGCGGCCTCGGTGGGGGTCACGATACCGCCGTAGATGCCGCCGAGGATGATAACCGGCATGAACAGCGCCGGGGTGGCGTGAAGGCCGTTCTTCGCCACCGACGCGGTGAATTCCGACGCCTTCGGTGCGTCATCCATCACCAACGGAAACTTCCGCGACATCACAATGTTGACGACGCAGAACAGAAACATGATCAACAGACCCGGACCGAGCGTGGACAGAAAGCAGGCCAGGATCGAGGTCTCGGTGACCCAGCCGTAGACGATCATGGTCACCGATGGCGGGATCAGCAGACCAAGAATGGAGGAATTGGCGATCAGCGCGGTGGCATAAGCGCGGGGGTAACCGCGCGCCGCCATTTCGGGGATTAGCAACGGCCCGATGGCGGCGATACCGGTCAGGCCGGAGCCCGAAATAGCGCCGATAATGGCGCAGCTGACCGCGGCCACCACACCGAGCCCGCCGCGGATATGGCCAACGAAGACATTGACGAA
>CAKZLS010000545.1 GCA_937127205.1 uncultured Rhodospirillales bacterium | reverse complement strand
CAGTTGCCCGGCGATGAAAAAGCGGAAGAACAAGAGCGCACATAATGGCCGAAACTCAGATCAAAAACCTCACACTGAACTTCGGTCCGCAGCATCCGTCCGCCCACGGTGTGTTGCGGTTGGTTCTGGAAATGGACGGCGAGGTTATCGATCGCGCGGACCCTCACGTTGGGCTGCTCCACCGCGGCACCGAAAAGCTGATCGAATACAAGACCTACATGCAGGCCGTTCCCTATTTCGACCGGCTCGATTATGTGGCGCCGCAGAATCAGGAGCATGCGTTCGCGCTGGCGGTTGAGAAGCTGCTGGGAATCGAGGTGCCTGCGCGCGGGCAGTACCTGCGTGTGCTCTATGCCGAGCTCGGCCGGATTACCAACCACCTCTTCACCGTCTGCGCGTTCGCAATGGATATCGGGGCGATGACCCCGATGCTGTGGGGCTTCGAGGAGCGTGAGCGGCTGATGGAGTTCTGCGAGCGGGTGTGCGGCGCCCGCCTGCACATGAACTATTTCCGTCCCGGCGGCGTTTCCATGGACCTCCCGGTGGGCTTAGCCGATGACATCAAGTCCTGGGCCAACGAGTTTCCCAAGGTCATGGACGACCTCGAGACACTGTTGACGGAAAACCGGATTTTCAAGCAGCGCGCCGTCGATATCGGGGCAATCTCGGCCGACGATGCGCTGGATTGGGGATTTACCGGACCGTGCCTGAGGGCCTGCGGGCTGGCGTGGGACCTGCGCAAGGCACAGCCCTATGATTGCTACGACGAAATGGATTTCGACATCCCGGTGGGTACCCATGGCGACTGTTACGACCGCTATCTGGTGCGCATGCTGGAAATGCGCGAAAGCCTGAAAATCATCCATCAGTGCCTGGACCGGATGCCGTCCGGCCCGGTGAAAGTGGACGACCGCAAGATCGCGCCGCCGCCGCGCGCCGAGATGAAGAACTCCATGGAAGCGCTGATCCACCACTTCAAGCTTTACACCGAGGGCTACCATGTGCCCGCCGGCGAAACATATACGGTGGTTGAGGCGCCCAAGGGCGAGTTCGGTGTCTACCTCATCAGCGACGGCACCGGACGGCCGTACCGATGTAAGATCCGCACGCCTGGATTTGCCCACCTGCAGGCCATGGATTACCTGACCCGCGGACACATGCTGGCCGACGTGGTCGCCGTGCTGGGATCCCTGGACATCGTTTTCGGCGAGGTGGACCGATGAGCGGGACAACTGTCACCGTCGATAAACCCGACTCGTTCGCCTTCACCGAGGAGAATCTGGCGGCGGCCAACAAGATTATCGCCAAGTATCCCGAGGGCCGGCAAGCCAGTGCCGTACTTCCGTTGCTGCATCTAGCCCAGCGGCAGAACAGCGGGTGGCTGCCGCAGCCTGTGCTGGACTATATCGCGGACTTCCTCGATATGGCGCCGATCCGCGTCTACGAGGTGGCGACGTTCTACACCATGTACAACCTGAAGCCCGTCGGGCGTCATCATGTTCAGGTGTGCACTAATCTTTCGTGCTGGCTTCGCGGTTCCGACGAGATCCTATCGGTCTGCGAGAAGAAGCTCGGAGTGAAGCTCGGCGAGACCACCGAGGACGGCATGTTCACGCTTTCCGAGGTGGAATGCCTGTGTGCCTGCGTCAACGCGCCCATCGTCCAGATCGGGGACGATTTTTACGAAGATCTCGACGCGGACACGATCGACATCGTGCTCGATAAGCTGCGTGCGGGAGGCAATCCGAAGCCCGGCTCGCAGATTGGCCGGCGCAGCTCGGAGCCGATAACGGGGCTGACGACGTTGACATCGGTAACCGCCTCGGGCAGCGGAGGCAAAACCAAGACAAGCGGCAAGTCCGAGACAAAGGGAGAAACCTGATGCTTCGCGACGAAGATCGCATCTTTACGAATATCTACGGGTTCGAGGACGCCGGACTGAAGGGCGCGCAGGCCCGCGGCGACTGGGACAAGACCAAGGATTTGGTAGCACTAGGCCGCGACCATATCGTCAAAGAGGTCCAAGAGTCCGGTTTACGGGGACGCGGCGGTGCCGGCTTCAGCACCGGTATGAAGTGGTCCTTCATGCCGAAGCAGGTGGGCGAGCGCCCGCACTACCTGGTGGTCAACGCCGACGAGGGCGAACCCGGAAGCTGCAAGGATCGCGAAATCCTTCGGCATGAACCGCACAAGCTGATCGAAGGGTGCTTGCTGGCCGGAGTGGGGATGCAGGCTCACGCTGCCTACATCTATGTCCGCGGCGAGTTTTACCGCGAAGCCGAGGCGCTGCAGCGCGCCGTCGACGAGGCCTATGAGGCCGAATTGATCGGCAAGAACGCCAGCGGTTCGGGCTGGGATTTCGATGTCTATGTCCATCTCGGCGCAGGCGCCTACATTTGCGGCGAGGAAACGGCGCTGCTGGAAAGCCTGGAAGGCAAGAAAGGGCAGCCGCGGTTGAAACCGCCGTTTCCAGCCAACGTCGGGCTTTACGGCTGTCCGACCACCGTCAACAACGTCGAGACCATCGCCGTGGTGCCGGCCATTCTGCGTCGTGGCGGTATTTGGTTTGGCGGTCTGGGGCGGCCGAAGAATACCGGGACCAAGCTGTTTAACATCTCCGGCCACGTCAATGCGCCCTGCACGGTGGAAGAGGAGATGGGAATCCCGCTCAAGGAACTTCTCGAAAAGCATGCCGGTGGCGTGCGCGGCGGGTGGGACAACCTATTGGCGGTCATTCCGGGCGGTTCATCGGTGCCGGTCATTCCCAAGTCGGTATGCGACAACGTGCGCATGGATTTTGATTCTCTCCAGGAAGTCAAATCCGGGCTCGGCACCGCCGCCATTATGGTGATGGACAAATCCACCGATGTGGTCGCTGCGATCACCCGGTTGTCGAAATTCTACAAACATGAAAGCTGCGGACAATGCACGCCGTGCCGCGAGGGCACGGGGTGGATGTGGCGCATGATGGAGCGGCTCGGCGAAGGCCGCGCCACCATCGATGAGATCGACCTGTTGGAAGAAGTGACCCGTGAAGTGGAGGGGCACACCATTTGCGCCTTGGGTGATGCCGCCGCTTGGCCTATTCAAGGGTTGATCCGTCATTTCAGACCGGAACTGGAGCGGCGGATCGAGGAGCGACAGGGGTCGACGCGTAAATCGGCGGCCTAAAAACAGTGGTTTAGAGCACGACCATCCGTTCAGATCGGTTTGATCTGAACGGACCGTGCCCAAGGGCAAGCCCGAGGGAAGAGAGACCAAGAAGATGCCGAAAATGACCATCGACGGGGTGGACGTAGACGTCGAACCCGGCCTCACGGTTCTCCAGGCGTGCGAGTCGATCGGGGTGGAAATTCCCCGGTTCTGCTATCACGAGCGTCTTTCCATCGCCGGCAACTGCCGCATGTGCCTGGTCGCCATGAAGGGCTCTCCGAAGCCCGTTGCGTCATGCGCCATGCCTGCCGCGGAAGGCATGGTCATCGATACCAATTCGCCCGAGGTGCACAAGATGCGCAAAGGGGTGATGGAATTCCTGCTGATCAATCATCCTCTCGATTGCCCCATCTGCGACCAGGGCGGGGAGTGCGACCTGCAGGACCAGGCCATGGCGTACGGTTTCGATCGCGGCCGGTTTCTCGAGAACAAGCGCGCGGTAAAGGATAAGGATCTCGGTCCGCTGGTGGACACGATTATGACCCGCTGCATTCACTGCACGCGGTGTATTCGCTTTGCCACCGAAGTCGCCGGCGTTCCCGAACTGGGGGCAACGGGCCGCGGCGAAAACATGGAAGTGGGCACGTACATCGAAAAGGCGCTGTCCTCCGAGCTCTCGGGCAACATCATCGACCTTTGCCCCGTGGGTGCGCTGACCTCGAAGCCCTATGCCTTCGTCGCCCGGCCTTGGGAATTGCGCAAGACCGAAACCGTCGACGTGATGGATGCGATTGGCTCGTCGATCCGCGTGGATGCCCGCGGCAATGAGGTGATGCGGGTGCTGCCGCGGCTCAACGAAGAGGTCAACGAGGAGTGGATTTCCGACAAGACGCGGTTCGCCTGCGATGGCCTCCGCCACCAGCGCCTGGACAGACCTTACGTGCGGGACGGCGGCAAGCTCAGGCCGGCCAGTTGGAACGAGGCGTTTGCCGCCATCGCCGAGCGCATCAAGGGTGTAGACGGAAATCGCATTGCCGCCGTTGCCGGTGACCTCGCCGATTGCGAATCCATGATTGCGCTCAAGACGCTGATGACCAGCCTGGGCTCGCCGAACATGGATTGCCGCCAGGATGGCGCCAAGCTGGAGGCCGCCCCGCGTGCTTCCTATCTGTTCAACACCGGTCTTCTCGGCGTCGAAGAGGCGGGCGCGTGCCTGGTGATCGGTGCCAATCCGCGTACCGAGGCGCCGGTACTGAACGCGCGCATCCGGAAGTGCTGGCTGCATGGTGATTTGAAAGTCGGACTGGTGGGCCCGGCGACGGATCTCACCTACGACTACGATCACCTGGGCAACGATCCGGCGGTGCTGGAACAAATCGCATCGGGAGAGCATCCCTTCGCCAAGGTGCTCAAAGACGCGGACCACCCGATGCTGATCTTGGGCATGGGCGCGCTGACCCGCGACGATGGCGGGGTGATCTTGGGCTTGGCCCATCGGATCGCGGAAAGCTGCGGGCTGATCAACGGCAAGACGGGGTGGAACGGGTTCAACGTTCTGCACACCGCCGCCGCTCGGGTCGGCGCCATGGATCTCGGGTTCTTGCCCGGCGAGAAGGGGCGTGACGTTGCCGGCATTCTCGATGCGGCTGAACGTGGCGACATCGACGTGGTGTATCTGCTGGGTGCCGATGAAATCGATACCGGGCGCCTCGGCAAGGCGTTCGTCATTTACCAAGGCCATCACGGCGACGCCGGCGCCCACCGCGCCGACGTCATTCTGCCCGGCGCGGCCTACACCGAAAAGAATGCGACCTACGTCAACACCGAAGGACGGGTTCAGTGGGCGGCCAAGGCCAGCGATCCGCCGGGTGACGCCCGTGAAGACTGGACCATTCTTCGCGCGCTCTCGGAGGTGCTGGGGCATACCCTGCCGATGGATTCACTCGAGCAGGTGCGTGCGCGGCTGGTGGAGGCGAATTCGGTATTCGGGACGCCTTATTCCGTGGAACCCGGCGAATGGGGGACATTCGGCCAGCAAGGCGATGTCAGCAACAAGCCCTTCGAGCCGGCAATTGATAATTTTTATCTAACCAACGCGATTTGCAGAACCTCTCCGACCATGGCCAAATGCGTCGAGACGTTTGTCAACGAGCAAGCGAGAAAGACGGGGACCCATGGTTGAGTTGTGGGATGCATACATTTGGCCGACGCTCTGGATCGTCATCAAGATCGTCGCGATCGTCGTGCCGTTGCTATTGGCGGTTGCCTACCTGACCTTCTTCGAACGGAAGGTCATTGGCGCCATGCAGCGCCGCAAGGGACCCAACGTGGTCGGACCGTTCGGGTTGCTTCAACCCATGGCCGACGGCCTGAAGCTGTTCCTCAAGGAAACGGTGTTGCCGACCCGGGCCAACAAACCGGTGTTCATCCTGGCACCGATCATCACGTTTTTCCTTTCGTTGGTGGCGTGGGCGGTGATCCCCTTCGGCGAAGGAATGGTGCTCGCCGATATCAACGTGGGCATTCTGTACCTGTTCGCCATTTCCTCGCTCGGCGTCTATGGAATCATCATGGCCGGCTGGGCCAGCAACTCGAAGTATGCGTTCCTCGGCGCCATGCGTTCGGCGGCGCAGATGGTGTCCTACGAAGTGTCCATGGGGTTCGTCATCATCACCGTGCTGCTGTGCGTGGGGTCGCTCAACGTCTCCGAGATCGTGCTAGCCCAACAAGGGGGAGCGGGGGCGTTCAACTGGTTTTTGTTTCCATTGTTGCCCATGGCGGTGATTTTTTTCGTCTCCACGTTGGCCGAGACCAATCGCCTTCCGTTCGACTTGCCCGAGGCCGAAGCGGAACTGGTGGCCGGGTACAACGTCGAATACTCGGCCATGACATTCGCCATGTTTTTCCTTGGCGAATACGCCAACATGATTTTGATGTCCGCGATGACCACCATCCTGTTCCTGGGCGGGTGGCTGCCGCCGATCGACATCGCGCCGTTCAATTGGATTCCAGGGCCGATCTGGTTCTGTCTGAAGATTGCCGCGTGCCTGTTCGTTTTTCTGTGGGTCCGGGCGACGTTTCCGAGATATCGTTACGATCAGTTAATGCGCCTGGGATGGAAGGTGTTTTTGCCGGTATCCCTGGTGGCGGTGGTCGTGGTGGCCGGCGTGCTGCTCGCGTTCGGCATCGCGCCGGGTCAGGGTTGATAGAGGGAGAGAGCCAAATGAGCTTCATGGATCGTACCGCTCGGACGGTTTTCCTTTCCGAGCTGTTATCAGGCATGGCGTTGACCTTTCGCTATATGTTCAAGCCCAAGGTGACGCTGAACTACCCCTTCGAGAAGGGGTACCTCAGTCCTCGGTTCCGTGGTGAGCACGCGCTGAGGCGCTATCCCAACGGCGAAGAGCGGTGCATTGCCTGCAAGCTTTGTGAGGCCATCTGTCCTGCTCAGGCGATCACCATCGAAGCCGAGCCGCGTGACGACGGCAGCCGCCGGACAACACGCTACGATATCGACATGCTCAAATGCATTTATTGCGGGTATTGCGAGGAAGCGTGCCCCGTGGATGCCATCGTCGAGGGACCAAACTTCGAATATTCCACCGAAACGCGGGAAGAGCTGCTCTATAACAAGGACAGGCTCCTCGCCAACGGCGATCGGTGGGAGACGGAAATCGCTGCAAATCTTGAGGCTGACGCGCCTTACCGTTGACTAAGGCCGTCGTATTGGTGAGAAAGGGGCGCGCTTAGCGCGAGAGGGGCTATTTTGTTGTTTTCATTCGGGACCGTTCCAGCATCGTCATGATTATTGAGGGGCTCGCCTTTTACCTGTTTTCGTTTATCGCGATCGCCTCCGCGGTGATGGTGATATCCTCGCGGAACCCGGTTCATTCGGTACTTTTCCTTATCCTGGCCTTCTTTAACTCAGCGGCCCTGTTCGTGCTGATGGGCGCCGAGTTCCTGGCGATGATCCTCGTCGTTGTCTACGTGGGCGCGGTGGCGGTGTTGTTCTTGTTTGTGGTCATGATGCTGGACATCAATTTTGTTCAGCTACGCCAGGGCTTCCTGCAATACCTGCCCATCGGTGCGTTGATCGGGGTGATCTTGCTTGCGGAACTGTTTATGATTTTGGTCGGCTACAGCTTGTCGCCCGAAGCGGTAGCCAGCGGCAGGGCGCCAACGCCGCCGCTCGAGGTAATGACCAATACCGAGGCGCTGGGCCACCTGATCTACACCCACTACATTTATCTGTTCCAAGCAGCTGGCTTGATCCTGTTGATCGCCATGATCGGCGCGATCGTGCTTACCCATCGCCGCCGGCCGGGGGTTCGTCGCCAGAGCATCTCCGAACAGGTTCGCCGCCGGCCGGAGGATTCCGTCGAAGTGCGCAAGGTACCGAGCGGGCGGGGACTGTAATGCTGGAAATTGGTCTCGTTCACTACCTCACCGTTGCCGCGATCCTGTTTACCCTGGGCATTTTCGGCATCTTCCTGAACCGAAAGAACGTGATCGTGATTTTAATGTCCGTCGAGCTCATGCTCCTCGCGGTCAACATCAATCTGGTGGCTTTCTCGATGGCGCTCAACGATCTGGTTGGCCAGGTGTTCGCGCTGTTCGTGCTCACGGTCGCGGCCGCCGAAGCGGCCATCGGTTTGGCAATCCTGGTGGTTTATTTCCGTAACCGCGGCAGCATCGCCGTGGAAGACATCAATTTGATGAAGGGCTGAGGAAGCAGTTATGTCGGTCCTCGTCGTTTTTTTGCCGCTCCTTGCCGCGATCATCGCCGGCGCTTTGGCATTCGTGTCCCCGGAAACCCCTGAAGGCAAAGCCAAGATCGATAAGGCCGCTCAGTGGATTACCTGCGGTGCGCTGTTGATATCGGCCGCGCTGTCGGTTCTCGTTTTCATGGACGTGGCGGTGCGCGGAAACCCCAGCACCGTCGAGCTGTTCACGTGGATGAATTCCGGCTCGCTGGAGATTTCATGGGCGCTGAAGGTGGATACCCTGACCGCCGTCATGTTGCTGGTGGTGACCGGCGTTTCGGCGATGGTGCATGTGTACTCCATTGGCTATATGCACCACGACCACAGTATCCCGAGGTTCATGAGTTATCTGAGCCTGTTCACCTTCTTCATGCTGATGCTGGTGACCGCCGACAACCTCGTGCAGCTGTACTTCGGCTGGGAAGGTGTGGGTGTTGCGTCATATCTGTTAATTGGTTTTTGGTACGACCGGCCCTCGGCCAACGCCGCCGCGATCAAAGCGTTTGTGGTCAACCGCGTCGGTGATTTCGGCTTCGCGCTCGGCATCTTCGCGACGTTCCTGCTGTTCGACTCGGTGAATTTGGACACCATCTTCGCCGCCGCCGGCGGGGAGGCCGACACCAAGCTCCATCTTTTCGGTTTCGAGCTTCATGCGCTTACGGTGATCTGCCTATTGCTGTTCGTGGGCGCCATGGGCAAGTCCGCGCAATTGGGCCTTCACACGTGGCTGCCGGACGCCATGGAGGGGCCGACCCCGGTTTCGGCCTTGATCCATGCCGCGACCATGGTGACGGCCGGCGTGTTCATGGTGGCGCGGCTGTCTCCGCTGTTCGAGTACTCGGACATTGCGCTGGCCGTGGTTACGATCGTCGGTGCCTCCACGGCCATTTTCGCCGCGACCATCGGCTGCGTGCAGAATGACATCAAGCGTGTGATCGCCTATTCCACGTGTTCTCAGCTGGGCTACATGTTTTTCGCCTGCGGGGTTTCGGCGTATTCCGCCGGCATCTACCATCTGATGACCCATGCCGCGTTCAAGGCGCTGTTGTTCCTGTGCGCCGGCTCCGTCATCCACGCCATGTCCGACGAGCAGGACATGCGGAAGATGGGCGGTATCTGGAAAATGATCCCGACGACTTACGTGCTGATGTGGATCGGCTCGCTGGCGCTCGTGGGCGTGTTCCCGTTCTCCGGATTTTTCTCCAAAGACATCGTGCTCGAAGCGGCCTATGCCGCGGAGACCGGGGTCGGAAAATACGCATTTTGGCTGGGCGTCATGGCAGCGTTTTTAACAGCTTTTTACTCGTGGCGGCTGTTGCTGATGACCTTCCACGGCAAGCCACGGGCTGACGAGCACGTCATGGCGCATGTACACGAGTCCCCCATGGTGATGATCGCGCCGCTGATGGTGCTCGCCCTCGGTGCCATATTCGCCGGTTATTTCGGCTACAACGCCTTCGTCGCATCCGGCGCGGCCGAGTTCTGGGGTAACTCGATTTTGGTTCTGCCGCAGCATTCGGCGCTGGAAGACGCCCATCACGTCCCGACCTGGGTGAAGTTCCTGCCATTGGTTGTCGGCCTATGCGGGATCGCTCTGGCTTATGTCATGTACATGTTCGCGCCGGGCATTCCGGGAACGCTGGCGCGTTGGTTCCGGGCGATCTATCAGTTCCTGCTCAACAAGTGGTACTTCGACGAACTGTATGACGCGGTGTTTGTCCGTCCCGCGTTCGTATTGGGCCGCGGCTTCTGGAAGAGCGGAGACGGGGCGCTGATCGATGGCGTCGGACCCGACGGTGTCGCCGCCGCCACGCTCGATCTGTCGCGGCGGGCAACCCGCCTGCAAACCGGATATTTGTATCATTACGCATTTGCCATGCTGATCGGAATCCTGATCCTGGTTTCCTGGTATTTGTTCACCTCGGCGGGATGAGGACGAGATGGGTCAGCTGCCAATTCTATCGTTAGTTACGTTCCTACCGCTCGTCGGGGCACTCTTCATTCTGACCATTCGCGGCGAACCGGACGTGGTCGCGAGGAACGCGCGCAACGTCGCCATGTTGACATCGGTCACCACGTTTCTGCTCTCGCTGGGCCTATGGTTCGGGTTCGACACGTCCACCGCGGCGTTCCAGTTCCAGGAACGGGCGGTGTGGATGCCGGGCTTCAACATTGCCTACCATCTTGGCGTCGACGGGATATCGGTGCTGTTCGTGCTGCTGTCGACGCTGCTGACGCCCATCTGCATCCTGGCGAGCTGGACCAGCATTACCGAGCGCGTCAAGGAATACATGATCGCGTTTCTGGTCATGGAAACGATGATGGTCGGCATGTTCTGCGCGCTCGATCTTATCGTGTTCTACATCTTCTTCGAGGGTGTGCTGATCCCCATGTTCCTGATCATCGGGATTTGGGGTGGGGCGCGCCGCGTTTATTCGGCGTTCAAGTTCTTCCTCTATACGTTGGTCGGTTCGGTGCTGATGCTGTTGGCTATCCTGGCCATGTATCTCGAGGCCGGCACCACCGATATTTCGGCGCTGCTCAACTACGACTTCCCGCCCGAGATGCAGACTTGGCTATGGCTGGCCTTTTTCGCTTCGTTCGCGGTGAAGGTACCCATGTGGCCCGTGCACACGTGGCTTCCCGACGCCCACGTGGAGGCACCGACCGCCGGTTCGGTGATCCTGGCCGGCGTGCTGCTGAAATTCGGGGGATACGGCTTCCTGCGGTTTTCCCTTCCCATGTTCCCGGAGGCATCAATCCTGTTCACGCCGATGGTGTACACGCTCAGCATCGTGGCCGTGATCTACACCTCGCTGGTCGCGCTGGCGCAGGAGGACATGAAGAAGCTGATCGCCTATTCCTCGGTGGCGCACATGGGGTTTGTGACCGTGGGCATGTTCACCATGACCACCCAAGGCATCGAGGGGTCGATTTATCAGATGCTGAGCCACGGAGTGATCTCCGGTGCGCTGTTCCTGATCGTCGGCGTGGTCTATGACCGGCTTCATTCCCGTGATATCGCCACCTACGGCGGGCTGGTTCACCGAATGCCGGCGTATTCGCTGGTGTTTATGCTGTTCATGATGGCCTCCGTCGGCCTTCCCGGGACAGGTGGATTCGTTGGCGAATTTCTGATTTTGGTGGGAGCGTTCAAGGCCAACAGCTGGGTCGCCGCGCTAACGACCCTCGGTGTGATCCTGGGCGCGGCCTACATGCTGTATCTCTACCGCCGGGTCATCCTGGGGGCGCTGACCAAGGATAACCTGAAAGCCATCAAGGATCTGAACCCACGGGAAATTGCCGTGTTCGCACCACTCGTCGTTCTGGTGCTGTGGATGGGCGTATATCCGCAGCCGTTTCTGGACATCATGGATGTTTCCGTAGCCAACCTGCTTCAGCGGCTCGAAGTGGCACAAGCGGCGATGCAGACAGCCACTGTCATGGGACAGTGAGCGGGGACTTGAGGAGATCATAAGACAATGCCCATGGCGGAAGTCCCCAATCTGATACCGGCCTTGCCGGAACTGTTCCTGGCCCTAACGGCCATGGGATTGTTGATGTTGGGCGTTTTTCAAAAGGAAGATGACGCCGAGCGGTCGGCCCAGACCTCGCGCTTGATTTCGCGGATTGGCGCGGTAACGCTGATCCTAACCCTGCTGCTGGTCACCACCATCGCCAATCGCGGCCCGTCCGTGACGTTCAACGACATGTTTATCGTCGACGACTTCACGGTGTTCGTGAAAGTCCTGGTGCTGATCGCCTCATGCCTGTCGATCATCATCGCTCAGGACTATCTGGAATCTCAGGGGATGGCGCGGTTCGAGTACACGGTGCTCATCCTGTTCGCGACCCTCGGCATGTTGATGATGGTCTCGGCCAACGATCTCATGGCGCTGTATCTCGGTCTCGAACTGCAAAGCCTGTCGCTTTACGTGATCGCCACTTTCCAGCGTAACGACCTCCGCTCCGCCGAAGCGGGCCTCAAGTATTTCGTTCTCGGCGCGGTGGCGTCGGGTCTGCTGCTGTACGGCAGCTCTCTCGTTTATGGCTTCGCCGGCACGACCAGCTTCGACGCTCTTTCGGCGGCTTTTGGCAATCTCGACGGCGAGCCGCCGGCCGTGGGACTGGTGGTTGGAATCGTATTCATCCTGGCCGGGCTGGCGTTCAAGGTTTCGGCCGTGCCCTTCCACATGTGGACCCCGGATGTCTACGAGGGTGCGCCCACGCCGGTCACCGCGTTTTTCGCCATCGCTCCCAAGATTGCCGCCATTGCTCTGTTTCTCCGTGTCACGGTGGGACCGTTCGGCGATCTCGTGGCGCAGTGGCAGCAGGTGATCATTCTAATTTCCATTGCGTCGATGATCCTGGGCGCGTTTGCCGCCATCGGTCAAAACAACATAAAGCGTCTGATGGCCTACAGTTCCATCGGCCACGTCGGGTATGCGCTGATCGGTCTCGCCGTCGGCAACGAGGTGGGCGTACGCGGCGTTCTCATCTACATGACCATCTATCTGTTCATGAACGTCGGTGTGTTCGCGTGCATTCTCTGCATGCGGCGGCGAGAGAAGATGATCGTCGAGATTTCCGATCTCGCCGGTTTGTCCAAGACAAATCCGGTCATGGCGTTTGCGATGGCGATTTTCATGTTTTCCATGGCCGGCATCCCGCCGTTGGCCGGTTTCTTCGGAAAGCTCTATGTGTTCCTGGCCGCCGTCGATGCAGGCTTGTACGCGTTGGCAATCATCGGTGTGCTGACGAGTGTGGTTGGCGCCTATTACTACCTTCGCATCGTCAAGCTCATGTACTTCGATGATGTGGCCGAACCGATGGACCGGACAATGGGACGCGAAGTGCGGTTCGTCATGCTCGGTACGTCGGTACTGGTCTTGTTGTTCTTCCTGTATCCCGAACCTGTTCTGTCAAGCGCCGGAGCCGCCGCGGCCGCGCTGTTCCCGGGCTGAGGATAGAGGGTTGGCCCGCGGCCCGATCGTTCCCGAATACCTGAATCTCATCGCCCTCGACCGGGTTGATTCGACAAACGAGGAAATCAAGCGGCGCGCCGCCAATGGGGCCGCGGACGGAACTCTGGTTTGGGCCGGCGAGCAACTGGCGGGGCGGGGACGTCGAAACCGGGACTGGGTGTCGCCGACCGGTAACCTCTATTGCTCTTTGTTGCTGCGTCCGAAGTGCCCTACTCACGAAGCCATGCAATTGAGTTTCGTCACCGCGCTCGCTGTGGCCGACGCGATCGAGGCCGCGCTTCCGGACGGCACGACGGTGACCTGCAAATGGCCCAACGATGTGTTGGCCGATGGGCAGAAGGTCGCCGGGATCCTGTTGGAATCATCGGCCGGAGGTGAAGGGACACTCGAGTGGCTGGTAATCGGGGTGGGCGTCAACGTTGCGACCGCGCCGGCGAACACGGATGGCCCCTATCCGGCGGGATCGCTCTCGGAGATCGGCGCCGTATCGGCGACGCCGAGGGACTTGCTGGAGACCTACTGCGGCCGTTTTTTCCACTGGCGGGACGTCTGGAGCGCGATGGGCTTTAGCGTGATCCGCGATGCCTGGCTGGACCGCGCCCATGGATTGCGCGAACCGATCCAGGTGCGTCTCGACAACGACACGCTCGAAGGCGTGTTTTTGACCATGGACGAGAGCGGCGCGCTGGTGTTGGGGCAGGGCGGCTCGAGCCGGCTGATCATGGCCGGCGACGTGTTTCCCGCAGGGGCTTAAGCAGGCGACGAGAGAGAGTGAGGCGGATCCATGCTTCTGGCCATTGATGCGGGTAATACCAACATCGTGTTTGCGGTTTTCGGTGACGAAGGCCAGATCCGGGGAGAGTGGCGATCATCCACCAATGTCAACCGGACGGCCGACGAGATCGGCGTCTGGCTGTCTCAATTGATGACCATGGACAACATCGACCGCTCGAAGGTGAAGGCCTGCATCATCGCCTCCGTGGTTCCCGCCTCGCTGTTCAGCCTGCGAACGCTCTGCCGCAAGTATTTCGGATGTCAGGCACTGGTGGTCGGAGCCGCCGAAGTGGATATCGGAATCAAGGTGCTCTTGGATCGCCCCGAGGAAGTCGGCGCGGACCGCTTGGTCAATGCCGTCGGCGCGTACCAGGAATACGGCGGGCCTATGATCATCGTCGATTTCGGAACGGCCACTACCTTTGATGTGATCGATGCGAAGGGAAATTACCTTGGTGGCGTCATCGCGCCGGGCGTGAACTTGTCGCTGGAGGCCATGCACTCGGCGTCTGCGCAACTGCCCCGCGTAGCCATTGGCCGGCCAGACCGGGTCGTCGGCAAAAATACGGTGCAGGCCATGCGATCCGGTATTTTCTGGGGGTATGTGGGCCTGATCGAAGGCACGATCGCGCGCATTTGTCACGAAATCGGTTCGCACATGGATGTGGTGGCCACCGGCGGGCTCGCGCCGTTGTTTACCGAGTGCACGTCGGTCCTCAAATGGTCCGATCCCGATCTCACCCTGAAGGGCCTGCTCGCCGTTCACCGCCTGAACAGCCGATGACCGACGGGAACGCCTCAGACGAGCTGGTATTCCTGCCTCTTGGCGGGGCGGGCGAGATCGGCATGAACCTCAACCTGTACGGCTATGGTCCGCCGGCGTCCCGGCGATGGTTGATGGTCGATCTGGGTGTTACCTTCGCCCGGTCCGAAGGGGCC
>CAKZLS010000544.1 GCA_937127205.1 uncultured Rhodospirillales bacterium | reverse complement strand
CCAGCCCCCGTTGTCACCATATTCTGTAGGGCCGGATGCACGGGGATAAGCCTTCCGGAACATTCGGCGGTACGTGATATCCATGATGGTGCCTCGTCAGACATCTATGTCCGTTCCGGTGATGACCGGTACGTCATCGGCGATCCAGGCATCACTGATGATGATCATGCGCGCCTTGTAGACCACCGACGGCATGTAGCGCCCGCCGAGGACGGACCAGAGATTGTAAATGGATTGCAAGTCCATATCGGTCCATTCCACCGTCAGGCGCTCCAGGGAGTCCGGGATACCGGCGGCTGTCTGCCGCGTGAAGATGGGGTGTGCCTGAAAGAAACGCAAGACCGAGGATAGGGTCTTGAGGCTGTCGGCGTAGTTGCCTTCGAAATTAGCCGAAACGAGGATCAACAGATTGATGTTCAGTGGTGGCGTGATCCGCGCCATGGCGTCGCCATCCGAGCGATAGCGTGCCGAGGAATTCGAAGCAACCGACTCTCGCTCGACGTTGATCAGGGTTAAGGCAATCTTGTTGGCAATCTTGTCGGACGGCGACCCGTCCGCGTTGGCGATGCCGGAGAGTACGGCCAATTCAGGCTCGCCGGGATAACGTTGGCTTAAGTAACCGTTCAATTGTTCCTGGAGAAACGGCATGGTTTTTTCGATCATCAGTCAGCCCCCGCGATCCGGCCGTCCTTACGCAGTTCGCGCGCAATTCCATCCTTGATATCTGCCAGTGCGACCGCCTCTGTTCCTTTGCGATGGGCCGCGAGAACGGCATATCGCAGAATGTTCACGATGGCGCCACCGCTAAGCTCATAGTCATTGGCCAGTGCCCTGAGGTCGACGTCGGGGGTAATCCGGTCCGGGTCGGAAAACGCGTTTTGCCACAATCGCAGGCGTTCGCGCCCACCGGGCATTGGGAAATGGATCATCGACTGAAAGCGGCGAGCAAAGGCATCGTCTATATTGCCCTTTAAGTTACTGGCAAGGATAACGATACCGTCGAAATCCTCCACCCTTTGCAAAATGTAGGATACCTCTTGATTCGCATAACGATCGTTTGAGTGGGATACATCGGTCCGCTTGCCGAACAGCGCATCGGCTTCATCAAAGAACAGAATCCATCCGTTTCCTTCCGCTTGATCGAATACGGCAGCGAGATTTTTTTCGGTTTCGCCGATCCATTTCGACACAACCATCGACAGGTCAACCCGGTAAACGTCGAGCTGGGATACTTTGCCGAGGAGCGTCGCCGTTAACGTCTTTCCGGTGCCGGGCGGGCCATGGAAAAGACTGCGAAACCCAGGACGAATAAACCGGCCGAAGCCCGGATCCGCCAAGATCGAGTTGCCGTATTCGATCCAGGCAAGAATTTCCTCCACGTCATTGAGCGTTTGCCGCGGCAGGATCAGGTCGTTCCACTGCAGCGCCGTTGTTAGACGTTTTGCCGGAAAGTCGGCACGAAAGTCAGGCCGGTATTTTTCGCCGCGGGTCAGCAAGGAGAGGCGGTTGGTATTGATCAACAACGGCTGTGCAAAGCCCGTCGGATGCTGCTCGGAGCT
>CAKZLS010000543.1 GCA_937127205.1 uncultured Rhodospirillales bacterium | reverse complement strand
TGGTCATCCTGGATGCGGAAAGCCTAAAGCTGATCGGCCATTTCGGTGCCGATCATCAGGACGGCACCCACGACGTGGATTTCGACGAACAGGGCCGGCTTTTGGTGGCCGACACCCACAATCACCGCATCACCATCTATGAACTCGACGGTGCCACGGGCACATTGGTGGGCGAGTTGTCGGAGCGCATTCGCAAACCCGAGGGCGTGCTAGCCGGCCCCGGAGGCCGCATTTACGCCACGGGCGCCGGTTCCAACAACCTCTTGATTTATCTAGGCGGTGAGCTGGTGAAGGAAACCGTCGGCCTATCGTCGCCCCACGATGTGGAATTCGCTCCCGACGGCGATCTGTGGGTCGCCGACGCCGCCAACGACCGGCTGGTCCGGATGAGCCCGGAACTCCAAATCAAGACCGTTCTCCAGGGGACGCCCTACGATTTCAGCGGCCCACGCTATCTTGACGTGGCTCCGGATGGCACCCTAGTGGTCGCCGACAAGTACACCCACAGCATCAAGATCATCGCCGAAGGCGGCACGCTGCTGGGCGTCATCGGCGACGGCTCGCGCGGCGAGGGACTCGGCACATTCACGACCCCCGAAGGGGTCGAACTAGGCGATGGCGTGGCCTGGATCGCCGACAGCGGCAACGACCGCATCGTCAAATACCGCTTGTCCTGGGACTAGTGGTGTATAATCCGACGGTATCCAGCCAAGCGGTGAAAAAGCGTGTTCCGGCTTTCTCTAGATTGGGACCGAAGGTGGCCGTCTCCGAACGCAGTTGGGGCACGTTCACGCCGCCTGTCTGTTCGATTTCGAGGGTGTGACCCACCAGCCAGGGCTCGATCCCCCGCGTGCCGGCTTCGACGTGGAACTGCAGGGCGAGGCACCTGTCGCCGATCTGGAACGCCTGGTTCCGGCAGGCGGCGGTACTGGCCAGCGATGGAATGTTGCCGGGCAGGTCGCAAACCTCTCCGTGCCAATGCAAGACGGACACGTCGCGAAGGTGCGCGAGCGGCGAGGCGAGCCCCTCTTCGGTCAGTTCCAGCGGTGCCCAGCCGATCTCTTTCTCGCGACCGGGTTGGACGGTACCGCCCGCCGCCCTGGCAATGATCTGCGCCCCCAGGCAAAGCCCAAGGAGCGGCGCGCCGTGGGCGATCCGGTGCTCCGCCAATACAATCTCCTTATCGAGAAACGGATAGTCTTGCGCGTCATTAACGCTTATGGGACCGCCGAGCAGGACCACGAGATCGGCATCGGCGGCCGCGTCGACATCCGTCTCCCACGCCTCGTAATACTCGATATCGAATCCACGGGCCTCGAGCAATGGCTCCAGCAGGCCGAGATCCTCGAAGTGTACGTGACGGATGACGGACGCGCGTCGGTTCATGATCGTGGTTCCCCAATGCCACGAGCCGCTGGCGGCGGCGCGATGCCGCCGCCAGCGGCTCGGTTACATGCTTCCCTTCACATCGGCGAGCGGAACGCCGAAGTTGATATGATACGGCTGTCCGTCCAGCACCAAGGCCGGGACGGACTCGACCCCGGCGGCCTCGGCCTCGGCGATCCGCATCGGTGCTTCGCCAAGATGGACGACTTCGACCGAATACCGGTTCGGGTCGAGGGCATGCGCGAGCTGTTGCTCGGCGTCGACGCAGACGCTGCAACCCGCATGGTAAAAGATGGCTTTTTGTGACATAATTTATCGCTTCCTTTCTTATGTTGGATCGGTTGTCAAACAGAACGCCTCGTTCGTTGCCGCGAACGGGGCGTTCACTCATTCCGCCTGCGAGGCGTCGGAAAAGCGGCGCCATTGCCGCTCCCGCTCGCCGTCGCCGGCGTCTTCATGGTCGTCACAGTCGGTCCGCAAGGCAGTGTCTCCGAATGCGGCGTCCACGAATTGGCAATGATGGGGCTGGGCGGACCCCGGATGGGCGTAAGGCCGGAAATACCGGCAGGTCACACATAGTCGTTGCGGTTCGATCGCCCCGGATACCTGAAGTTCGCGGATCATTTTCACCAAGGACCGGCGCAGAACCGCATGCTCCCCGGCATCGAGAACCGAGAGCGCGTCTGTCAGGGCTTGAGGCGGGGCCTCCTGTTGAGCCGCTCGATCGTCGCCGAGCGCGGTGAGACTGATGACCACGGCACGGCCATCGGTGGGATCGGTTTCTTTCCGGACCATATCTTTGCGCTGGAGGGCGGCCACCACGTCGCTGGTTGTCGCCTGGGTGACGCCGAGGCGGTTCGCCAGCATGAGAAGTCGGCTCGATCCGCGCTGTCTGAGCAGGGTCAGGGCATCGATCTGGGTTGGCGTCAGACCCAGGGCTTCCGCCGCGCGCCACTGTGTCGATCGGATGAAAGCGGCAATCCGGGATAATCCGAAAGTGATCTGGCGAAGGTCCGCTTGATCCTGGGTCATGGCATAATGTTAGGAGTCCTATGCAAATGTGTCGAGTCACTTTGATTGCGTGCAATCCCGGTGCCTTGACTTGATGCGGAGGTCGGTTTGAGATACCGATGATTACAACAGCGAAACGTGCGGAAGGGGGGGCTCATGGTCAACATTCGGCCGGCGGTGAAGGACGACAGCGCGGATATCGCGCGACTGTTCCTGATTTCGTCCGACGGTCTCGCCGAATACATTTGGAGCGAGGTGGCCGAGCCCGGCGAAACGGCCGCCGAGGCAGGCGCGCGGCGCTATGCCCGCAAGGACGTCGCCTTCTCCTACGAACAGTGCATCATGGCCGAATTGGGTGGGCAGACCGTCGGGATGGCGCACAGCTTCCCGATGGAAGAAGACCCCGACGCACCGCCGTGCACCGACCCGGTGTTGAGACCCTATTTCGAACTGGAGGACTACGGCAGCCTCTATATCTCAGGGCTCGCGGTCCATGAGCCTCACCGTAACGCCGGTGTCGGCGGCGCGTTGATGGAGGCGGTGAACCGCCGCGCCAAGGACCTCGCCCTTCCGCGCATCAGTCTCATTTGTTTCGAGCAGAATGCCGGCGCCATGCGGCTCTACCAAAGGCTCGGCTTTCGCGAAATCGCGCGGCGTCCCGTCGTGCCGCACCCTTGCCTGCATTACACCGACGGCGACGCCATCCTCATGGCGCGGGAGATATGGACATTATGAGCGAATGGTCGGAAGGTACCTTTGAGATCGTAACCAACGTTCGCAAGCGTTCGGTCGCGGGAATCGTTTCCGGAGAATTCGGCATTTACTTCGACGAGCACTGCAACTCCCCCGGCTGGATGGTGACCCACACGGGAACCGGTATGTCGATCAACGGAAGGCAGCCGTTTGAAGACGTGGAAACCGCCAAGGAGTTCGTCGCGCGCGTTCGCCCCCTTGCCGAGTGGAACGACATTGATCCGGAATCTCCCCCCGATGTGCAGCGAGCAATCAATGAGATCGTCGACAACCTGAATGGCGGCGGTTCCGTGGCGGACTTGATGCAAGTGCCGCCCTACATGGGCGACGAGGCGTTCCGGGAGTTCCTCGGGGAACACGGTTGCCCCGCAAGTCTCGAAGTCGTTCGTATGAGGTTCCTCGGGGCGGCGGTTACT
Source organism: uncultured Rhodospirillales bacterium (assembly GCA_937127205.1). GTDB lineage: Bacteria > Pseudomonadota > Alphaproteobacteria > Rhodospirillales > Defluviicoccaceae > CAKZLS01. Next base: position 2,782 of record CAKZLS010000543.1, on the reverse strand, counting down.
CCGGGCGTGGACGCCGATGTGTACCTGCTCGTGGAAGAGTTGTTCGATTACCAAATGCCGAAATTGGACGGGGAACAGCGGGTCGAATTCCTCCACGCTTTCCTTGGACTTTTTCAGGTGGCCGACGAAATGTCCCGGCAATGCCGGTTCGCCCTGACGCCCATGGGCGAAGTCGATTCCCTGGATGGGGTCAAGGAACTCCACTCCCGCCGTATCGACGAAGTCGCGTTCGGATTTTTGGAAGGGGTGTGGCAGGGCGAAGACGAGTTGTCTTTGTCGAAAACGCAGGCCGCTATGCTCACCGCAATCGAGGAAATGGCGCGAACCTATGAGGTTCGCCACTTGGACATCCTCAACAACGAACACCGCACCATAACGCAGCCGGTAACCGAATTGTGTCAAGAAATCCTTGCCATCGATAACAGTATCGAAACGGCCACAACCTCGCTGCTGGAGGATTTTCGCGACAACACGTCCGTAGCCCGGCCATTTATAAAGAGGGCCGCGATCCTCATCGACGAACTCGCCAGGGCTGAAGCGCTGCCTCGCGATGCGATCCGACAGTGCGTGGAGCGGCGGGACGAATTCGTTCCCATTTTCCTGCGTATTCTGCGTGATCATGCAGACGAGCTCGGCGACATGGACGACATTGAACCTGCTCTGTTCTTCATCGTCCATATTCTCGGCGAACTGGGCGAGCAGCGCGCGTTCGCACCGCTAATGGACTCGCTTGCCGGCGAACCCGAGCGAGTCGATGAGATGCTCGGCGGGGCGATCACCGAAAATCTGCCGAAGATCCTGATCAGCGTCTTTGATGGCGACACCGAGCGCCTGTGCGGTCTGATGAACAATCCCGACGCAGACGAATTCGTTCGTCTCGCCGCCTTCGAGGCCTGGACATACTATGTCGCTGTCGGGCGCATCGACCGCACGGAGGCGGAACAGTATCTGACTGCCGCATTCGAGACGCTCCAGCCTCGGGATGACAACTATGTTTGGGTCGCCTGGCTCGAAGCCATTGCTCATCTCGGTTTCGCCGATCTCAGAGAAACGGTCCGCAAAGCTTTCGAATTGGGACGCGTTTCGCCCACCATATTGGGCTTTGACGATTTCGATGAGATCCTGGACAAGGCGAAGCGGTCGGACAATCTTGTGGCTTTCCTCGCCGAGGACCGGATTGCGCCCTTTACCGATACCATTGAGGTCCTGTCGACGTGGCATTGCTTCTCGGAGGAATACATTCGGGCAAAGGCGCAAGCCAAGCGGGAGGCGGCGCGGCCGATCCAACCGTTTCAGCCGGTCCACACCGCCACCAACCCTTTGCGGAACGTTGGGCGCAACGACCCGTGCCCCTGCGGATCGGGCAAGAAGTTCAAGAAGTGCTGTTTACCGTGACCTCGGCCGATGGATCGCGAGACGTTCGAAGCATAGCGCGGCAGCGTCATCCACGAGGCCGGCTATGCCGATGCCGCCGAAAGGGTGGCAGATGTGGCGGCGACCTTATATAACGTCGTTGACGGGTATTCCGGCCGAATGCTTCTCGTCGAGGCGAACTGCCGCGACCACAAGATTGTTATCGAGTTGCGCCGGTCGACCACCGGAAACGACTATTCGCTGGTCTCCGGTGGGATGTTCCGCACGACCTATCTAAAATGACGGAAAGTGCTGTGAGAGGGGAAGCGCCGATTCCCGTTCACCGCCGGCAACGGCGGCCCTCTTCAGCGCAGAGGTCACAGCACATACAACACTTTATCGCAACCAGCCTTGTCGGGCCAAGCCTCGTTTGGGGAAGCCCATTTTGCAGTGTAAATTATCACCGATATGACCGGAACCTTATTCTCGCAGCATGCCGACGTATTATCGATCTATCGCAATAATGGGCATGTATTCGTCGAACTGCTGCGCCGAATCACTCGAGTTAATGGGGCGAGGGAGCAAAACGCCCGGCGCTATCCGGCCATGTTGTTCGCTAGCGCCTGGGCGCTGACGTAGTCGGTCTTGCCCGTGCCCAGCACCGGCACGGCGTCGACGACTTTCACGGTGCGGGGGATGTAGAGTTCCGGAACGCCCTTGGATTGGGCGTGCTTGAGCAGAGCCGAGCGGTCGCCGGCGGGATTGTCGGTCAGCAGCACGATCTGCTCGCCCTTGCGGTCGTCGGGAATGCTCACGGCGGCGTTCATGGTGTCCGGCCACGCCGCGGCGGCGAGCCCTTCGACGGCGGTCAGCGACACCATCTCGCCGGCAATCTTGGCGAACCGCTTGGCGCGGCCCTCGATGGTGACGAAGCCCTCGGCGTCCAGGGAGACGATGTCGCCGGTGTCGTAGCGGCCGTCCTCGGGGGGCTGCAGTTCGCCGGGCGCGTCTTCCTTGAGATACCCCAGCATCACATTGGGGCCTTGGACCACGAGCCGCCCGCCGCGCTCCACACCGGGTACCGGTTCGAGGTCGTAGGTTATTCCCGGCAGGAAGCGGCCCACCGTGCCGGCTCGATAATGCATCGGCGTGTTGGTGGAGAGCACCGGCGAGGTCTCCGTCGCCCCGTAGCCCTCGAGCAGGCGCAGGCCGAATTTCTCCGACCATGTCTGCCGGGTCCGGTCCTTGACCTTCTCGGCGCCCGCGAACACATAGCGGACACTGTAGAAATCATAAGGGTGGGCCACCCGGGCGTAGCCGGACAGGAAGGTGTCGGTGCCGAACATGATGGTAGCGTTGGTATCGTAAACCAGCGCCGGAACGATGCGGTAGTGCAGCGGCGAGGGATAGAGGAACGTCTTGAAGCCCG
>CAKZLS010000542.1 GCA_937127205.1 uncultured Rhodospirillales bacterium | reverse complement strand
TGATCGTTGACCGCGGCGAACCCCAAAGTCAGCACTTGGCCGCCGGTATCGATTTCGAAATCCTGGGTGGGGTCGTAGGAGAAGGTTTGCCAGCCGGAGGCCCCGGCATCGCCAATCTCCCTAACGTCCGACAATTTGAACACCTTGGAAGTGGTCCCGTTCGATACCGTAAACACGGCATAGTCGTTGGCGCCCGAGGGCGCCGCGGTCTCACCTGCGTCGAAATTCCAGTCAAACGAGATCTCGTCGCCGGTCTTGACGAGGACTTTGGTCCATGTGGCGGCTCCTTTCGCCTGACTGGTCGAACCCGTATCGTTCGGCAACGGGCTCGAGACCAGCTCGATCAACGATTTAATATCCGATACGTTTGCGCCTTCCCCCGCGATGATTTCCATGCTTGGCCCGTCGGTCGGATCGTACCGGCTTGCGTCATCCTCGGGATCCCGATGGCGGACGATGCTTTCAACGTTTCCGGCGCTGTTCCAGCCCGGCGGGTCGTTCTCATCGAAACTTCCCACCACCTGTTCTTCAAAACCAGTGATGGTCAGGGACACCGTGGCGGTGTCGGTGAGGCCGGCTTTATCGGAGACGGTATAGCTGAAACTGTCGGTGGCCGTTTCCGTATCGCCGAGGCCATCGAACCTGCCGTTGGGGTCATAGGAAAATGTCCCGTCGGCATTGACCGTTAGCAGCGCGCCGGAGGACAGCTGGACCTGGGACCCCACATCCGCCGCTTCGCCGTTAACCGCTGTCAGGCTGAGCACATCGCCTTCGTTGACATCGGTGTCGTTGAGCAGTACGCCACGTGCCGCATCGATTTTGAGCGCGGAGGCCTTGAATGTCCGGTAGGAGACGTCTGAGGCGTCGGGCGCATCATTGGTGCCTTGCACGGTGACCGTCACAGTCCCCGTGGCAGTGCCGTCACTGCCATCGGTCACATCGTAGGTGAATGTGTCCACCAACTCATCATCGTCACCCAGCGCCTGGATGACCGCCGAGCCGGTCGGGTCGTAAGTGTACGTGCCGTCAGCCGCCATGACGACCCGGGCGCCGAGCGCGCTCTTTCCCTCGAAAGCCGTAACCGTCAGTGGGTCGCCCTCGGGATCGCTGTCATTGGCCAGAACGCTTCGGGACGCCGCCGGCGGCGAAACTTTGTCCTCGCTTATGGTGAGGGTGTCTTCGTTCGCAATCGGGGCGTCGTTCTGCCCGGAAATCATCAGGGTTACCGTTGCGGTGTCGGTGCCGCCGTACCTATCGGTTACAGTGTATTCGAAGGTGTCGGGTTCGGGCTCGTCATCTTTTTTCAAGTAGTTGAACTGGCCATTTTGATCGTAAACGAAGCTGCCGTCCTTGCTGACGGTGATGAATGCGCCCGATGCTAATTGGAGCTGGCTGTCGACAGCGTCCGCAATGCCGTTGACTGCTGAAATAGTAAACCCGTCGCCCATGTCCGGGTCGGCATCGTTGGCCAACAAACCATCATCGTTATCTTCCGCAACGGCATCATCCTCCGATACCGTGTAACTGTCGTCACCGGCGACGGGAGCGTCGTTCCGGCCCTCGATTGTGACTGTGAGCGTGCTGGACGCGGTGCTATTGGGCTGACCGCGTTGATCGTCGACGGTGTAATTAAAGACCACGGTGGCGCTTCGACCCTCCGCCAGTGTGTCGAAGCTGGTTATGTCGAGCGACAGCACCCCGTCATTCAAGTTGAAAGCGTCCGCGAGGTCGCTATCACTAGCGGCGGTGTCCTGGGTGACGCTTGTGATCACAAGAGTGTCGCCGAGGTCCACGTCGGATGTAACGGAGCCGTCCAGAAGATCGATACTAAATGTGCCCGCGTCCTCGTTGGTGGTTCGGGTGATGGCTCGGGCGGTAGGTTTGTCATTGGCGCCGACGATCTCCACCAGTACGGAGGCGGTATCCGTTCCGCCGTTACCGTCGTCGACCGTGTAGGTAAAGCCATCGGGAGCGGTCTGCCCCAGGGAGAGGCCGTCGAACCGGCCGTTCGGATCGAAGGAAAAGCTGCCGTCGGCTTCGAGGGTCAGCACGGCGCCCGAAGCCAATAAGATGGCGGTGCCGACGCCCGCGGTGCTTCCGTTTACCGATGTCACCGTCAACGTGTCGCTGGTATCGGGATCGCTGTCGTTGCGCAACAATGAGACGGGTCCGATGCGCACGGTGTCTTCATCCACACGGATAGTGTCATCGTTGGCCGTCGGCTCGTCGTTCTCGCCGAGGACGGTCATCTCGACGGTCGCCGTGTCGGTCCCGCCATGGCCATCCGCCACCGCGTAGGTAAAGGTTTCGAGGGCGGATTCCCCCGCTGCCAAGCTTTCGAACCGGGCATTCGGATCGTAGATAAACGTGCCGTCAGCGTTAACCGTCAGCAAGGCACCCGAAGCCAACGTGATTTCGGCGCCGACATCGGCCTCTGAGCCGTTCACCGCGGTTAGGCTCAAGAGATCGCTGGTGTCGGGATCGCTGTCATTGGCAAGGATCGAAGGTGCGCGCACGAAGCGTGCGCCTTCAGCCGTGGCGACTGCGTCCTTCACCGCCGTTGGCTCATCGTTCACGCCTGTAATGGTGACTGTCACCGTCGACGTATCGCTTCCGCCGGAGAGATTGGTGATGGTGTACTCGAAGCTGTCGGTAGCTTGCTCCCCCTCCGCCAGCCATTCGAACATGCCTTTGGGATCGTATTTTACCGGGCCCTCATCCGGGAACGTTACTGTCCCCAGGGTGCCGCTGTCATTCGAGGCATCGGTAACCGAGAGCCCGCCGGTTGCATTGGGGTCGACGTCATTGGCAAGCAGATCGGCAGCGCCGATCGTGACGGATGCGTCCTCCGTTGTGGATATCGCGTCGGGTATTGCCGTCGGTGGCGGAGAGAAGGTTCGAAATTCGGCTTCTCCCGGCAACGCCGTTCCGCCCCTTTCCACCGGTTCGTCGATTTCCTGGTAGGCGGCGGGAATAGGGTCGTCCACGCGAACGTTGTCGATGAGGAGCCGCGGTTCGTTCGCGTCGTCGGTGTCGTTGATAACGGCGAAACCGATGGTCAAGTTCTCGCTTGTCGAGGCGGTGTACTCGAATTCGGATCGACGCCATCCCGAGGACCCGAAGTCGCCCGTGGTCCGAGTATCCGAGAGCTTGAACCATTCACCGCTCACGATGAGTATCGCGTAATCATTGAACGCACCTTTACTTTGCGCTTCGATTGGATCGTATTTTTCCGCGTCGAACGTGTCCTGATCTCGCGCGTCAAACGCCCAATCGAAGGAAATGGTTTTCGTTTCGCCGGCATTGATCCGCATCGCGCTCGCCGTCTTGATCGCCGCGCCATCGACCGGCATGGAACCATCGGTGTCCTGAGGCAGCTCGTTGAGCGGCACGTCGAAAAATCCGAAACGATTGGATGAGATATCCTCGATTTCTGCTCCTCTCCCTGTTTCCTTGAAACCGGTTGCCGGTCCGGGCGACAAAATCAGCATCGTGTTGTCGCCTGCTTCGCCATCGTCACCGGGTACCGCGGAATAAGTCCTTACGACCTTTTCCATATCGTCGGGTTCGCGCTCGGAGTTTAAACGGATAAACGCGAAAGGCTTAGGCTCGTAATAGTCCTCGGACTGGAAGTAGAAGACGTCTTTTGAATATTCAGAGGGTTCCTGCGGGACCAATACCTTCCAGCTTTTGAATCCCGGATCCCAGTCGTCGATGCGCAGGTTTTCTACTTTTGGAGGACGAACGCCGGGGGGTTCCGGAAAGGTGATGCGCTGCGTATCCTGCCCTCGTGCCTCTAGGCGGCTGTTTATGATCGCTTCGTTCGAATTGCCTGTGCCGGCTCCGTCACTGGCCGGACCGCCGGGTGGCTGCGCCCAGGCGTCGATGGCGACCGCCGTCGGTGTGATGGTATCACTGCTATCGCCGCTCAGAGGATCCTGTTGGGTTACCACGACCTTGGCGTCGGTAAACGTGGCGTCGCCGGTCGTTACGCCGGCGGCTTCGTCTCCGGCAGCCGTCTCGAACTCAGCCAGAGCTCGAAGGCCTTCCTCGCCGAGGTCACCGGAATCCAAGGCCAAGTCTTCCGGCAAGTCGGCCATGTCACCATCAGCGGCGCGCGCCGCGGCGACGAGCGGGTTGGAAGCGCACGCGTCCGGCAGACTGCTCAGGACCCGGCCATAACCCGCGACAATGGCTTCACTGTTCAGCATGTCCGCCGCGTCCGGTGCCATTGATGCGCCCTCTACCAGAATCAATTGGTAGGGTACCGTCATGTGCAGGGAGCCCGCCTCGTTTTCGACCCAGATGCCGCCGGTGGATCCGTCGGCTCCGGGTATGAGGACCAAGCGCAATCCGCCGTCCGCGAGATACGTGAGCACCAGTTCCGCGCCATCGGCGTGAATCCGTCCTGCGGGTGTGTCGATGATCATTGAGTCCGGAGCCGCGCCGCAGGCGAATGCATATTCGCCGGGCCCGGCCGCCAGGGCGAACGGATCAGCGCTCACCGTATCATCCGGAGCGCCGGGGGTGAGGATTATCCGCGCGCCGGTTCCCAGACTGAAGGCCGTGTTCTCGCCAATGGCGATGCTGGCGGTGCTGTCAGGATCCGTTTCCAAGATGTCCCGAGTGTATACAGGATCGCCCGGCTGCAATGTATCCTCGGTTCCGTCGGCGCGGATCACGTTCAACGTTCCGCTGACTGTCGCAACCGTGCCAATCGGACCGGCACCAGCGCCGAACAGCGCTTCCGCCAGTGGCACGGCGGCCTCGTCTCGGGCAACCGCCGCCACCATGCGGCCGGCCACCTGAACGCCGGCAGTCGAAACCAGGTCAGGGGGCACGTCTGCATCGAAATATCCGTGCAGCACCGTATCTCGGCCATCCGCTCCGCTCACAAGCAGATCGGGGCCGGATTGGGCGAAACGCGCATCCGCCAGCACAAAACCTTCCGGAAGCCGGATGGTGTTACCGTCGACGTCGTCGCCAGATCGGTTCGGGCCCAGTGCACCGCCGGTCGTCCGCGGCATCCCGTTCGATCCTCCCAGATTTGTTAGTTTGATCTACTCGTTTCACGAGAGAAACATTTACAATTGTTCAATTTAACCGATTTTTTATAAAAATGCCAGGATACCGGAATGATGGGGTCCAGCAGCGTCTTTTTCGTTGCTGCGGTCCGCTGGTGAACGCACCCCGGGCACCCGTTCTTTCGCGGGCTCGACCCCACGCAGGCTTCTTCTTTCATGTCTGGGAGTAGACCGTTCAATCCGTGGTAATGCCCGCTTAACTAGTTTTGTTTACTGTGATTGCTGCATTGAGTTGTGGCGCATATCCCTCGGGGGGATCTGCAGAAATATCGGGCCGTCGTGGCCCCTAGGGTCGGTTTCTGGAACTATGCCTGCGAGTGTCTGCGAGTATCTGGTGGCGCTTGCCCACCAACATACGCCCGAAAGCCGGAAGGTCTTGGGATCGAACATCGCCGAGCAACTGCTGGCTGGCGATCCCGGTGTCTGGACCGACCGCGAGCGGTCGTTGATGTTGGACATTCTTCACAAAGTGGTTGTCGATGTGGAAATGTCGGTTCGAAAGACCTTGAGCGAGAGCCTTGCCGATGTTGCCGACGCGCCTCCCGCCCTGATCAGGTTGTTGGCCGATGACGACATCGAGGTCGCCCATCCGATCCTGACCCGTAGCCCCGTTCTCCGCGATGCCGATCTCATCGAGATCGTCCAGAACCGGGCGCTTGAGCATCAGCTTGCCATCGCCATGCGCTATTCGGTCAGCGAGGATGTGAGCGCGGCGCTGGTAAATTGCGGCCGGCCGACCATCGTCGAGGCTTTGCTGCGCAACGAAAATGCGAAGCTGTCCCAGGCCACGGTTGCTTACCTCGTCGAGGAATCCAAGCGTGTCGATACCTTTCGCGAACCCCTCCTGCGCAGACATGAACTCGGTCCGGATCTTGCCAAGCGCATGTTTTTATGGGTTTCCACGGCCCTCCGCGAATTCATCGTCGATCATTTCGCATTCGATCAGGCCACCGTGGATGCGCTGCTCGAGAAGGCCGCGGCCCGTGAACTGGAGGATCCCGGCTCTGGAAGCGAGCCATCGGGCGCCGACGCACTCGCCGAGACCCTGGAACAGAAACGCAAGATTACGCCGGACATGCTCATCGACGCCATGGCGCAAGGCGAAATCAATCTGTTCGTCTCGATGTTCGGGCGGATCACCGGATTGGAACGGGATATGGTCCTGCGCCTGTTGTTCGAGGCCAAGGGCGAAGGACTTGCCGTCGCCTGCAAAGCCGTGGGTCTGAACCGCCGCGAATTCGGCTCTTTGCTCGACCTCAGCCGTA
>CAKZLS010000541.1 GCA_937127205.1 uncultured Rhodospirillales bacterium | reverse complement strand
CGGTTTTTTGGCGTGTAAAGAAACGCACGCCTTCGGGTCCGTACATGTGGTGGTCGCCGAACAGCGAATTCCTCCAACCGCCGAAGCTGTGGAAGGCCATCGGCACCGGGATCGGTATATTGATTCCGACCATGCCGACATCGATCGTGCTGGCGAACGTCCGAGCGGCATCGCCGTCACGGGTGAAGATGGCGGTACCGTTTGCATATTCGTGATCATGGATCATTTTGACCGCCGACGGATAATCGGGTACGCGCGAAATCACCAGAACCGGCCCGAATATTTCCTCATTGTAGACCCGCATATCCCTGGTCACGTTGTCGAAAACGGTGCCGCCGAGGAAATAGCCGTCTTCATACCCCTGCGGCGGCACATAAGTCCGACCGTCAACGAGGAGATCCGCCCCCTCGTCGACACCCAGGTCAATGTAAGACCGCACCTTCTCGTAATGCTGCTTAGTGACAAGCGGCCCCATCTCCGATTGCGGATCCGAACCGGGTCCCACCTTGAGAGCCTGCACGCGCGGCACAAGACGCTCAACCAGTTCCTCCGCCACCGCATCACCCACGGGTATCGCCGCCGAGATGGCCATGCACCGCTCGCCCGCCGATCCGTAGGCGGAGCCCATCAAAGCGTCGGTGACCTGATCCATGTCGGCGTCGGGCATGATCACCATATGGTTCTTTGCGCCGGCCAAAGCCTGTACCCGCTTATTGTGCGCGCAGCCGGTATGATAAATGTACTGGGCGATGGGCGTCGAGCCGACGAAACTCACGGCCGCGATATCGGGATGGGTGAGGAGGGCGTCCACCGCCTCCTTGTCGCCTTGAACCACATTGAACACCCCGTCCGGGAGGCCGGCCTCGGTGAGCAACTCGCTGAGGAACAGCGACGCCGAAGGGTCTCGTTCCGACGGCTTCAGGATGAAAGTGTTGCCGCAGGCAATCGCGATCGGGAACATCCACATCGGCACCATGGCGGGAAAGTTGAACGGGGTGATACCGGCCACGACGCCCAATGGCTGACGCAGCGAGTAGCTGTCAATGTGGGTCCCGATATTCTCGGTGAACTCCCCCTTCAACAGGTGCGGGATGGCGGTGGCAAAATCGACCACTTCGATCCCCCGCTCGATCTCCCCGGCGGCGTCGGCGAGAACCTTGCCGTGCTCGGCCGTAAGGATCGCACTCAGCTTGTCCACATTCTGCTCGAGCAGATACTTGAACTTGAACATGACCCCGGCACGCCTGAGCGGCGTCGTATTCGCCCACCCGGGCAGGGCCTGGCGGGCGGCATCCACCGCCGCCTGGATATCAGCTGCATTGCCCAAGCAAACGCAGCCCGTCTCCTCGCCCGTCGCCGGATTGAACACCGGTCCATGGCGGTTACTGTTGCCCGCGACAAACTGACCGCCGATGAAATGGCCGATCTCCGAAATCATTACAAAAATCTCTCCTCTTACAGCAGTTTTACAGGTTGCTCGGTCAGCCGACTACATGTCGCGCAATACGTCGGCGATCGTTTCAAACATTTGGTCGATGTGGCCTTTCTCAAGGATAAGCGGAGGCGACAGAGCCAGAATGTCGGCGGTGGTGCGGGTCAACAATCCCCGCTCGTAACACTTGAGAAACACCTGGGTGGCGCGGAGCGTCGGATTGCCTGCAATGGGTTCCAGTTCTATCCCGGCGATAATCCCGAGGTTGCGCAGATCGATGACATGGGGCAACCCCTTGAGCGAGTGAACCGCGTCCTCCCAATAAGCCGCCAACCCCGCGGCGTGTTCGATCAAGCCATCCTTCACATAGACATCGAGAGCCGCCAGGCCCGCCGCGCACGCCATTGGATGACCCGAATACGTGTAGCCGTGGAAGAACTCAATGGCGTGCTCGGGACCCTGCATGAACGTATCGTAGATTCCCTTTCTCACCGCGACACCACCCATGGGAATCACGCCGCTGGTCATTCCCTTGGCGAAGGTGACGATATCGGGCTGTACGCCGAAGTAATGGCTGGCAAAATTTGCGCCGAGGCGGCCGAAGCCGGTAATCACTTCGTCGAAGATCAACAGGATGCCGTGCTTGTCGCAAATATCGCGAAGGCGCTGCAGGTACCCCTTGGGAGGCAGCAGCACGCCGGCCGATCCAGCAAGCGGCTCAACAATGACCGCGGCAATGGTTTCGGCGCTGTTCAGCGCCACCAGATTCTCGAGTTCGTCCGCAAGGTGGGCGCCCCACTCGGGCTGGCCGCGCGCGTAGGCGTTGTGTTGCAAGTTGTGCGTATGGGGCAAGTGTGAGACGCCCGGGAGCCCCATTCCGAACAGTTTCCGATTGTTGGGGAGCCCCCCCACGGAAATGCCGCCGAAGCCCACGCCGTGGTAACCGCGGACACGCCCGACGAGCCGCGACCGGATGCCCTCGCCGCGAATTTGATGATAGGCAAGGGCGATTTTCAGGGCCGTATCGGCGGATTCGGATCCTGAGTTGGTGAAGAACACATGGTCCAATTCGCCCGGCAATATGTCGGCGAGCCGCGCCGCAAACTCAAATTCCAGGGGATGACCCATCTGAAAACTTGGGGCAAAATCCAGCGTCTTGACCTGTCGCTGGACCGCCTCGACGATCTTCGGGTTGGCGTGCCCGGCATTGCAGCACCAGAGGCCCGCGGTGCCGTCTAGGATTTTTCGGCCATCTTGGGAGGTGTAGTGCATACCCTCTGCGGCAACCAGCAATCGGGGCTGCTGTTTGAATTGCCGGTTTGCCGTAAAGGGCATCCAGAAGTTTTCGAGATCATTTGGAATGGATTGATGCCGCTCGGCCACCGCAGTTTTTACCATCACGCATATCTCCTTTGAACGATTACTCCATTGATCCACCGGCCCGCTGTATTCGCATGACCTTCGGTCAAGATGCTCTCGTGAGGCAATCGATATCTATTGGAATACGTCGATGTTGCTGGTCACCGGTCTCGATTCGCCTGCCGGGAAAATCTGTGTCTTCCGCCTGGCGAGCTGACAACGAGAGCCTCGTTGGAGCGATCACCCACGTCAAAACCGAACGTCTCCCAAATTCTCTTCGGTTCTTGTCCCGCTGGCACCAGTTTCGATAAACCGACGTCCAGAGGGCCGCTTTTACTATTTCTTGTATTCTTTATCCGCCCGTCCATCGCTTCTGAAAAATAGAGAATTCTAGAAATTAACTTTGACTGATCGAGAAGTATCGCACGGCCGCTACCTCATCAGGTCCATCAGCGACCGCGCGCGGACCGGTTCCCGTCCCGGGGTACCCCCACGGTCTGCGCAATTACGGCTAGGCCGGCTTTCTTACTTTTCGTTGGAGATTCTCAGCTTGAGGGCGCGCGCTCTGCCCCGCTTCGGCGAACACCTCCCGCAGGTCCTCTAGAAACTTCGTGAGGACGAGGCTCTTTTCCCCACCGCGACGGGTTATGATGAACAGCGGTGTTTCGAAACGCAGCTCATCGGGCAAGAGGGCGCGCAGTTCGCCCTTTTCGACCCACCGTTGCGCGTAATGGATGGGAAGAAGGCCGACGTAGTGTCCCGAGCGTATGAGTATGAGCTGCGTTTCCATGTCCCATACGGTGGCCGCCGAGTCTTCCAACCCAAGATAGTCGAGGTCCCGTTCCTTCCAATAACCCCGGCTGACGATACCTGCCGTACGAATGTCCTCGATGGTCAAATCTTCGTTCGGAACGTTGAAGTATGGATGGTCCTTCGAGCAGTACAGCCGAACATCTTCGTGGTAGAGCCGCTCGTACTCGAGGGCCGGCATGGTCATGGGGGCCAATCCAATGGCAACGTGCAACGAGCCATCCAGTAGTTTTCGTTCCAGCACCTGAGGCAAGTCGATTTTGAGGTGAATGTGCACCTCCGCATCCCTGCCCATAAAACGTTTAATCACGCGATGAAACGGTGCATTGGCGTCGGTGACCGTGTTGTCGTGAACCCCGACGAAAAGATCGCCGGCGAGCCGCCCCCTCAATGCTCCCGTTTCGGACCGGAATTGATGTATTGCCGCAATAAGCCGTTGAGCGGCTTCGTAAACGATCTCCCCCTTGGAGGTAAGCCTAAAACCCATGCGCCCGCGGTCGCAGAGCTTGCACCCCAAGCGCTTCTCGAGAGAGGCCATATGCGTACTGATGGTGGGCGCGCTTAGACCCAGCTCCGACTGAGCGGCGGTAAATCCCCCGCACTCCACGACCCTGAGAAAAACATAGACAAGCCGGAGGTCAATATTGGTCAGCGGACGCATGGATGCTTTCTCCCCATAAACACCGGCGCTAAGCTGTCGCACCATCGACGCCATTTGCAAATCAATCGTGCTTTTTCTCGACCCGGGGGAGGAAGACAAACTATATTTTTCAGCATGTTACATTTTGGGCGAACTACCCATTATAGTTGAGTTATTCAGCCCCTACTCCCACTCGTCTCTAGTCCCACTTCATTGTTTCATGTTGCCGTAAAGCATTGATACATAAAGAATTCAAACTTTACCAAATTACGCATGCCGTCAGCAATCTTCGCTGCCAAAGTGTTAGAGAAACGTGCGGCGACGTCTCAGCATCAGGCTCTCCGGATGTGTAAATGAACAACAATCAATCGCCGTTTCATTGACTTATGAATGGCTCGTGTCATCGCGCAGATCCAGTGTCGCTTCATTTCTCAGAAACATTGCAATGCTGACCGTTAGGAATCAATGGCGGTCGGCAGGTGTCGTCATCTATGGCGAAGTACTCTGACACGGCGGATCAACAGGCGATGGCGCACACTACACGACTCTTCTGGTTTTTGATTTGAAGCGTCGCTTCGGCCAGGTTT
>CAKZLS010000540.1 GCA_937127205.1 uncultured Rhodospirillales bacterium | reverse complement strand
AATAAGTTAGGTGTGGCGGAGCGGAGGGGATTCGAACCCTCGATACGTTGCCTTTTAACCTATTGAATTAATTTATATATTTATGACACTCGGGAAGCCAGAGAACCGAAAACCGGGTGTCAGGCTGGCAGCGGGCCGCGTCGGACCGTAGCTGGCGAGTCGGTTTCGTTCCGCTTGAGATTCTGTATTAATCTGCGGACAAATATATAAAACCGACCGTTCGTGGGAGCGGCATTTGGATGACCGACACTGACAACAAGCAATCCCGGATCGAAGAGCTTGAGCACCGATTGGCCGCGCTTGACGAAGAACGGAAACAAATCGGGGTCGCACTGCAGCGCTTGAGACAAAGCCCGGCTAACCCCGTCTCGCAGGAGCACTCCGGATCGCTTACTTGGTCGTCACGCGCACCTGTGACGGCGGCATCGCCGTCTGAGGACAAGATCACTCTATTTCGACGCCTATTTCGCGGGCGCGAGGACGTTTTTCCACTTCGTTGGCAGAACGACAAGACCGGAAAGTCCGGCTACGCACCGGTGTGCAGCAATGAGTGGGCACGCGGAATCTGTCAGAAGCCAAGGATCAAATGTAGCGAATGCCGTCATCAAGCGTTCGTTCCGATCAGCGATGAAGCGGTTCGACGCCATCTGCAGGGAACGGCGCTGAGCGGATCACCTCCACTGAGCGCTGAATTCACCATCGGTGTGTACCCTCTCCTGCAGGATGAGACATGCCGATTCCTTGCCGCCGACTTCGACAAGCAATCTTGGCAGCGGGACGCGACTGCCTTTGTCGCGACATGTCGCAACTTCGACATTTCAACCGCATTGGAGCGCTCCCGATCCGGCAATGGAGCTCACGTCTGGATTTTCTTCGCCGAGCCAGTACCCGCAGTTGAAGCAAGGAGGCTCGGCGCCCTCCTGATTACGGCCACCATGGAACGCCATCCGGACATTGGCTTCGACTCCTATGATCGCCTTTTCCCGAGCCAAGACACGATGCCGGTCGGTGGTTTCGGCAACCTGATCGCATTGCCGTTACAATCCGGGCCACGGGAGCGGGGGAACAGCGTCTTCCTCGACGACAATCTACACCCACACAAGGACCAGTGGGCGTATCTCTCGTCGCTAAGGCCTTTGGCAAGATCCAAGGTCAGCGAATTCGTTTCGGCTGCCGCGGCGTCAGGACGGATCCTCGGCGTTCGTCTGCCGGTCGACGATGAAGATGATGAGCCATGGGCGCGACCACCGTCGCGCCGCCAGCCACAGGCTCCGCTCCAGGGCCCCTTCCCCAAGACGGTCGGGCTTGTCCTGGGTAACCAAATTTACATCGACAGGAGGGATCTTCCGCCGACCCTCGTCAACCGCTTGATCCGCCTCGCCGCCTTCCAAAACCCTGAGTTCTATGCTGCTCAGGCGATGCGATTGCCGACTTTCGGCAAACCGCGGATCGTCTCCTGCGCGGAACTATTCGACAACCACATCGCCCTGCCGAGAGGGTGTTTCGCTGCCGTTGCCGATCTTCTGGCCGAACAGGGGATCGAGGTGGAATTGCGCGATGAGCGCGTGGTCGGTGCCACCGTCGCTACGCGGTTCCTGGGTGAGCTGTCCAACGAGCAGCAGTCGGCCGCGGAAGCACTATTGAAGCACGAAGTCGGCGTGCTCGCGGCGGCGACCGCATTCGGCAAGACCGTTGTAGCGAGTTTTGTCCTGGCGGCGAGGCAACGGAACACCTTGGTGCTGGTCCACCGCCAGCAGCTCATGGACCAATGGGTCGCTCGACTGGCCGCGTTCCTCGATATCGACCCAAAAATGATCGGCGTCATCAGAGCGGGCAAACGGAAGCCGACCGGTATCGTCGATGTTGCGTTGATCCAGAGCTTAGTCAGAAAGGGTGTCGTTTCCGATCTCGTGGCCGACTATGGACACCTCATCGTTGACGAGTGCCACCATCTTCCCGCCGTCAGTTTCGAGGCAGTCGCCCGCGAAGCAAAGTCCAGATACGTCCTCGGGCTTTCGGCAACGGTCACCCGCAAGGATGGGCACCACCCGATCATCTTCATGCAGTGCGGACCAGTCCGCTACAAGGTCGATGCTCGGAAGCAGGCATCCCGGCGCCCGTTCGCACATAAGGTCGTATTCCGACCCACGTCGTTTCGTCGCTCGGACCCATCATTCGAAGAGCGCCCGACCATTCAACAGCTGTACGGTCTGATCGCCGCCGACGAGGCTCGCAACGATCTGATCTTTGATGATGTTCTCCTCGCTCTCGAAGCCGGCCGTTCTCCGGTGATCATCACCGAGAGGAAGGAACATGTGGACACTCTTGCCGAGCGTCTTTCGCGCTTTGCCAAGAATGTCATCGTGCTTCGGGGCGGCATGGGCGCAGGAGAGCGCCGCACGGCGCTGCAAGCCTTGGCCCAAATCTCTGACGTCGAGGAACGGGTTTTGGTGGCCACCGGCCGCTATCTCGGCGAGGGCTTTGATGACGCTCGCCTCGACACCCTTTTCTTGGCGATGCCGATCTCGTGGCGTGGTCTGCTCGCCCAGTACGCCGGCCGCCTGCATCGCCTACATCCTGCCAAGCGCGACGTCGTGATCTACGACTACGTCGACTCGCTTGAGCCCATGCTCGCCAAGATGGCCGCGAAACGCCGTACTGGATATCAGAGCCTCGGTTACTCGGAAGTCGAAGAACCGTTTGCTCGGCTGCCGTCCCCCCGTCAGCGACTTTCGGCGGATCAGACCACACCACCCTGAATTCGCCGCAATTGTTTGACGCGACGCTTCTTGTAGCGCTCGATGTCTCGCAACAGAGGGTTCCGACGCTCGAAGGTCACGTGGGTGATGGATACGATGAATACCCGCCTCGATGCGTGGTCGTCGAAATCAAGCGTGCAGAGTATGACACCCTC
>CAKZLS010000539.1 GCA_937127205.1 uncultured Rhodospirillales bacterium | reverse complement strand
ACTCGATGGCGGGAAGGAGATCGAACCGCGGATCGACATCGTGGCAACATATACGCAGGGAGATTTCACCGCGACCATCAGTGTCTCGGGCATAGCTTCGGATCCAAAGCTCGTGCTGAGTTCTTCCCCGCCCTTGCCGCAAAGCGAAATCCTGCCGCGTGTTCTGTTCGGGAAAAACGCTTCTCAGCTCTCGGCGTTGGAAGCGGCACAGCTCGCGATCGCCGTGCAAGGTCTGACGAGCGGCGGGGGTGGCGTTGCGGACAATCTGCTGTCGAGTGTGCAGAATACGCTGGGGATCGATGTGCTGTCGGTGGAAAGCACCGGCGAGGACGGTCAGGATGCGGCGTTGCGCGCTGGCAAGCATATCGGCGACCGCGTCTATGTGGAAACAGTGCAGGGAACCCAGCCGGGCAGCACGTCGTATCGGGTCGAGGTGAAGATCATCGACAACCTGTCCGCCGTCAGTACGGTCGGCCAGGGGACGGAGGACACCTCGGGCTTCTTTGGCCTACAATGGCAGCACCGGTATTGATGGATCCGGTCCGCCGAGTCATGATCGCTAAAGCGCAATGGGTAGGGGCTGGATGGCAATGCCACGGATTTTCAAAGCACTCACGACAGCGGCGTTAGCCCTAATGGCGGTGATCGGGAGCCAGGCTATGGCGGCGGAGTATGAAACAGCTTACTCGGGCGTGGTCTCCGGGACGGTAACCTACCTGCAGCGGATCGCCCTGACCCCCGATGCAACCGTCTTCGTTCAACTCCGCGACGTCTCTCGGATGGACGTGCCGGCCCCGCTGATCGGCGAAACCCGCATCGAGTCACCGGGCCAAGTGCCCATTCCGTTCGAAATCACCTACGATCCGAAGGAGATCGACCCGCGGTTCACGTATTCCGTATCGGCTCAGATCCTCCGCGGCGACAAGCTGTTGTTCGTTTCGGATACCGTCTATCCGGTGATCACCCGCGACAATCCCGGCACCGTCGAGGTCGTCGTCCGGCCTGTTCGGTAATTCCGGGTACGCGCACGGTATTTTGGCGGCATATTTCCCAACCTTCGGAATTCGACCCGCAGCAACGGAGCTGACGTTTGACGTGGGTATGCCGGAGGGTGAATATAAGGGATGAGGGCTTACGCTGCCGCGTTAGGCGAGTGCTGCAATAACCAACTCAGAACAACGAGCAAACTCATGAAAATCAACTTGCTTCTCGTCGACGATGATCCCGACGCTTTCGAAACGTTCCGGCAAACCTTTCAAAAGGAGCTGCAGCAAGGGGATTATGACATCCGGTTCGCGCCGTCGGGTGCCGAGGCGCTACAGGTGCTCCACGAATACGGCCCGGAGCATCCGCTGGTTCTGCTTTCGGATATTAATACCCCAGGGATGACCGGCCTGGAACTCTTGGCTGAGGTGAAAAGACGCTGGCCCCATCTCGAGGTCATCATGGTCACCGGATCCGAAGACGAGGAAAACCGGCGCCGGGCGCGCGAGGCGGGTGCCAGCGATGTCGTCACCAAGCCGGTAGACTTCAGGCACCTCAAGGACCGGTTGAAAACGTTCGTGGCGGGAGACGGCATTTGATGGCGGCCACCTAAAAACCCTCTCGCCGCATCGGCCCCGGAAAGACAAGGGCTGTCATCACCCGCAACGGTAGGTAACCGCTATCGGCACAAAGATAGTTCGACCCAGCCCGAAAGTTCGCCCTTGCCTGTGGTAACCCAGCGATATTGCGAGCACATGTCGTCCGGCGGCCATTTTTGGCGCTTAGGACCGATGCCTGAACCTTCGGGGTAAAACACCGCGAGTGGCGGGTCGGGCCAGGGCGCCGCGCCTTCCTCGGTAACGATTTCGATAACCCGATTTCCTGGCGTGGTCGAGCATTCGCCGCGCCATGCGTTGCCGGCGGCCATGCGGATGAGCTGGCCGCCGTCTTCCGTGTCCGTAATGTCGGTGATGCGCGGGTCGGGCCCCTTTCCGTCAGCGGCTTTAAGGCATGCGCGAATGGGGGCCGCCACGGTTTCCAGGTTCTCGCTCCAATGGTTCGGGCGGAACAGAAAATCGACGGCGACGCGATTGGCGCGCTCCCAAGCCAGCTGCCGCTGACACCACAAAGCCGCGATCCCGGCGCCACTGCCTCCGCCATAAGAGGCGGCGACGGCCCGGCACGCCGAGCCGCGATAGGTGTCGAAGGCCTGCCGCGATGTGAGGAAGGCCTCTTGCGCGGTGATGTCGGCGGAGGTGACGTCATCCAGTTTCTTCATCTCCACCGTGGCCGCTTGATCTGCGATCGACAGAGTCCGGTCCACGTCACCCAAAGCCTGCTGCAGACAGGCACGCATTTCCACTTGGCTGGAGGCGGTTTCCTGGCATTTCATCCGGAATGGTTGTGGGAGCGGAGGACCGACAAATACGGACCGATGTACAACCAACTGCACGCGCCGCTGTCGATAGGTATCGTCCAGACACGCCTCAAGCGTGCCCCGTTCCGTATCGGCGCTACAGGCGTTGCGGTCCTGAAGCCAAGCGCGTTGATCCGCGACGATGGCGTTTCGCAAGGCCTTGGACTGGGTTTCCGTGCGTAGTGCCGTGTATTGTTCGGCCAGCTGCCGGTCCAGGACGGCGAGGGAGGGGGAGCCACAGATCTCTTTTTCGATGGGTGTCGTCGCCATGTCGCAATCGAAGGAGGGATCGTCCCCGGCCAGGGTAGGTAAGGCGAGAGCCAGGCCGAAGATGCTCAGGAGGGCAACGCACCATGGGGAGACCGCCGCAAGCATCGTCCCGCGGATGCCGGTCAACCGGTAATCTCTTGCCTTGTCCATATTCTTGCCCTCTGTCGGCAGATCGTATCAGTGAACGGGCGTTCTGGCGTGTCATATTATTGTAAGAATGCGAGTTGTTTTCATTGGCGAACGGTAATAATATTTGCGCCCCGTCGAACGGAAGAAAGGCGGTTCTGGAAAGAACTTGCGTAGATGGAATAACCGTTTTTTTGACGACCGATGCGTTCATAAAAGTTCCCTGCAATAACGAGAAAATTGCAAGGGATATAAATACTAGGGAGGAGTCATGAGTGCGATTTATCTCGCGGTCATCGGATTGGCCGCGTTCGCAATAGGATACTTTTTCTATTCCAAGTTTATCGCGGAGCGGATTTATCGTCTCGACCCCGACTTCCAAACTCCGTCCCATGCCATGGAGGACGGCGTCGACTATGTGCCCACCAACAAGTTTGTCCTTTGGGGCCACCATTTCACGTCGGTGGCTGGCGCCGCGCCGATCATCGGTCCCGCCATCGCGGTGATCTGGGGTTGGGCGCCGGCGTTTCTTTGGGTGGTGTTCGGTACCATTTTTTTCGCCGGAATGCATGATTTCGGCGCCATCTGGGCGAGCGTTCGCAACAAGGCACGTTCCATTGGGGCCCTGACCGAAGACGTAGTGGGGCACCGCGCCCGCAGCCTGTTCATGATCGTCATCTTCCTGTTGCTGCTCATGGTCAACGCGGTGTTCGCGACGGCCATCGCCAAGCTGTTCATCAACTTTCCCAGCAGTGTTTTTCCGGCCTGGAGCGCCATCGCCGTGGCCGTCGTCATCGGCTACCTGATCTACCGCAAGGGTGTTGGCCTGTTGTGGCCATCGATCATCGGCGTGGTCATTCTGTACGTCAACGTCTACCTGGGCGACTCCATGCCCATCAGTTTGTCCGATGGCACGTTCGGACTGGCGGCCAACGCGCAATGGATTCTGCTGCTCTTCTTCTACGCGGCCATCGCTTCGCTGCTACCGGTGTGGCTGCTGCTGCAGCCCCGCGACTACATCAACGGCCTGCAGCTGTTCGTCGGCCTCGGCCTGATGTATTGCGCGGTCATCTTCCTCAGCCCGACCGTAGTGGCGCCGGCATTCAACGAAAACGTGCCGGACGGGACCCCGCCGCTCATTCCGCTGTTGTTCGTGACCATCGCCTGCGGCGCGGTCTCCGGCTTCCACGGGTTGGTGTCCTCCGGAACCACCTCCAAGCAGTTGGCCAAGGAGACGGACGCGCGGTTCGTCGGCTACTTCGGTGCCGTGGGCGAGGGTGCGCTGGCGCTGGCCGCCATCATCGCCACCACCGCCGGGTTCGCCACACTCGCGGAGTGGGAGGGCCTCTACAACAAATTCGGCGGTGGCAGCTTGACGGCTTTCGTCAATGGCGGCGCCAATATCGTCCATGGCGGGCTCGGTCTACCGCTCGACTTCTCCACCACCTTGCTGACCGTCATGGCGATCCTGTTCGCCGGCACTACCATGGACACCGGTGTTCGCCTGCAGCGCTACATCATTCAGGAGTGGGGGAACATTTACAGCATCCCGCCGCTGACCAACAACTACGTCTCGACGTTCATCGCCATCGCCGCATGCTTGGGGCTGGCGTTCGGTGCCGGGGGCGCATCGGGTGCCGGTGGCCTGACGATTTGGCCGCTGTTCGGTACCACCAACCAGCTGCTGGCCGGTCTCACCTTGTTGGTGGTCAGCGTCATGCTGGTGAAGCTGTCCCGGCCGGTCTGGTACACGCTGGTACCGCTGACATTCCTGTTGTCCATGACCATCCTGGCGCTGCTGTTCCAGCTCTGGGAGTTCTATGCCCAGGGCAAGTGGTTCCTTCTTTTCCTGGATATCGTTATCCTGGTGGCCGCCATCTTGGTCGCGCTGGAGGCGGTGTCCGCTTTCATGCGCGAAAAGGCAAAAGCCGCTCAGGCGTCGGGACCGGCGGTATGAGGGCCGGTATGTCAAAAGGATAGATCGTTGCCATGAAACCCAGCGTCGTCCTCGTGCGGGAATGGGAGCAGCAGATGTCGGGCAGCGGCTGCTGCGGCCGGCTGGAGGGCGACGTCTTGGGCAGCGGCGGCGACCGGATATTCCCGGAACGCCGGGTCATCATGGAGGCCATGGGTCCGCTCTATCGCCGGCTCCGGGGCCGGTTCGGAGACGGACTGGACCTCCTTGTGGTGGACCCCCGCAACCAGATTTCCATGGTTCCTCGACTTGTGAGGGACTTCTGGCGGTATGGCGTTAGATGGGGCGACGCGCTGCGGACACTGCGGGATATCAACACCTCATCCGTGGTGATTAATGGCCGGTTGTTCTCGCGCGGCGCATGGCCGCCGGCGGAGGCGGTGATCGTCGAGATCGAGCGGTTCAACGGCGCCAACGGAGCCGAAAATGTCCCCGTCTAAAATCGGCGGCATCTGGCAAACGGTGCAGGAACTCGCCACCGAGTTCTACACCGCGCCGTACCGCGGCACCATCGCCCGAGCCAAGCGCGACGAGGACGACCTGTTCATGCTGTTCATCTTTTCCGAGATGATGGGCGTGCCCAATCCGGCCACCTACTATACCCTGGAGCTCCAGCCGATCCTCATGGAGCAGTTCCACGAGTGGCACACCCGCATGGGCATGGAGCATTCGCCGCTTGACCATTTCAAGTGCTGTTGACGTAGTTCGGACATTCCGTGCTCGACCTGCTTGACCGCCGTATTCTGTTCGTCGGCGGCAAGGGCGGTGTCGGCAAGACCACGGTGGCGGC
>CAKZLS010000538.1 GCA_937127205.1 uncultured Rhodospirillales bacterium | reverse complement strand
GGCGCGCCAACCCCCATGTCGAACAACACCGCTTGGCGGTCCTCGTCACGCAACGCCTCGACATCCGGACCCAGTTCGGTCAGCACCACCCGCCGGCCCCGCCGGGCCGCATCCAGCGGCAGGCAGAAGGTGACGGAATGCGTCCATGCACCGGCCCGCTTGCTCAGACCTTCGAACGCGATCGGAAGCGCCGACCCGGTCAATTTGATCCGCATGCCGCCGGCCGCCGTCACCACGTCGCCGCCGTCGGCATTCAACAGTGGTTGGGCCGGCGGGTCGCCCTCCACATGATGAAATTCGGCAATGGCCCCGAAGGTCCCCACGCTCCACCCGGCCTCCTCGTCGCCAAGCATACGGTGAATCAATGCCGTACCATCGGCGGTTTTCTTCGTCGATTGCTGCAACACATCCCCCTCCTGCTTCCAGACAGCCACGTCACTCACGAGAACAAAAAAACGCCTCAGTGAGGAAAAAGCAACCCTTCAGAACTTGGGCGCTTTAGCACCACCACGTGGGGCGGCGCGCGAACATTACACATGAGCAAAAAAATGTTACGTACAAAGTACAATATCCATTACGGCATACTGTCAGTTTTGGAGGTAGGCATGCAAATCCGCGTGGGTACATTCAATCTGAATAACCTATTTTCGCGTTTTAATGTCCCCGAAGTGGTCTAAATCCACCGTTTTCCAAACGGTAAACAAAAACTAGTTGCATGCGGAGCATGCTCTTTTTGATCGGACCGACTTCAAGTCGGTCACTTAATCAAACCTACCGGCTTCAGCCGGTAGTGCTTTAGTTTTCGGGCCGAAGTGGAAACCGACCCATCAACGGAAGAAGGCGGAATAACGCTTACCTTCGGTTCGGAGGATACCGATGTCAGAACATTCATGGGAAGGCTTGTCCGCGAAAAGAGCGAGCGGGAAACCAGAGAAATAGCCGAACGGATTTTGGAAAACGTCAATGCGGACATCCTTGCCGTCCAGGAAGTCGAGCACATCGAGATACTGAAACAATTCAATCGGACATATCTTCACGGAGCCTACCCCGAAGTGGTGTTGATCGAAGGGAACGACAATCGGTTGATCGATGTGGGATTGCTGTCCAAGCTTCCGATCGGAGCCATAACGTCACATCAAACGGCTAAACACCCCGGCGACCCGAACCGAAGAGTTTTTGGACGTGATCTGCTGGAAGTCGAGGTGCTGTCTCCATCAGGTCAGAAGTTGATCACGGTCTACAACAATCATCTGAAGAGCCATTTTGTTCCGCACGGCGAAGACCCTATCGAGGGACGTGATCGCGCCAATGCGCGACGCCGCAGACAAGCCGAAACGATCGCGCGCATACTCTCCGTCCGTGAGTCGTCCGATTCGCAATTCGTTCTGCTTGGCGACATGAACGATCCGCCGGAATCCGAATTCCTGCAGGCAATGCTCGACTTCAACGGAACCCCCCTGGTCAACGGCCTGAAAGCAGCGGTCGAGACGCGACCTCCCAAGCCCGAAACGCCAGGCCAAGGCGATGGTCCCTCTTCGCCAATTTGGACCCATCGCTTCAATCCTCCGGGCGCGGACACGCCACCGGAATATGAGCTCCTGGATCAGATCTGGCTAAGTCCCAACCTGCAAGAAAACGTCATAAGCGCGCATATCGACCGGCGGACGAAGCACGGTGGCGACGGGAGCGACCACGATCCTGCTTGAGTCGTTCTCGACCTGTAGCCGCGACGACCACAATGCGGGCATCACAAACCATTACGAACCGGCTGCCGCCTCAGAACCCGAGCCCCTTAACGCGGACCCCGTCGGGGAGTGCGCGGACCTTTTCCAGCACGCCCTCGGGGGCGTTTCGTCCACCTCGAGCAGCGCGATGGCGTCAGAGCCCGTCGCGGCCCCGCTGGACGACGGCAACAATGTATACCCGATGTCTACATTCGGGGCCGTTTTGTATACCGTCGATTCGCTTCCGTGGCGCTTAAGCGGTTGATTTTCAACAATACCCGCCGGTGCCAAATGTGAAAGGTCTCACTTCACGACAGAATAGCAGAGAGGCCGAGAATCTGCTATTCTGAATTATTCTGTTTTGCGCACGGAGCCGTTCATGAACCGACATCTTCTCGACGCTCTTATTGGTACGCTATCGGGCCATCTTGATCTCAGCAAGTCGCGTCTGGAGATCTTGGCGTTGCTGATTTTGGGTTTGGTTAACGGCCGCACCGGTCAATCTGAGTCACATCGACAGCCAGCTTTCCGGGATGGCGTTGATCCCATTGCCGTATCGCCGCCCGCAGCGGTTTTTCCCACACTACACGACAGTATAGCTGAGAGGCTAAGAATCTGCTGTTGTGAACGAT